>NZ_JAIDKI010000238.1 GCF_029051885.1 Muribaculum sp. | reverse complement strand
GTCAATACGACCGTCGCAGCTCTTTGATTTTTATAACGTAATATTATTACTTCTTTCTCATAGTCGGATTGCGCTTGCTCGATATCTGCTTTACGGCAGGCACCTTACGCACGGCAGGAGCGCCATAAACCGGATTGGGAATAGCCCACTCGCTCTCTGTATCAGGGTAGAAATTGATACGCTGTGTGGTGCGGTTGCCATCCTTGTCCTTGGCATAGATAAGAAGCGATTTCCACTCCTCCTCTACTTCCGAATTGGTATATGTATACTCGCCCAGACTATTGATAGCCGATGTGATATCCTCCGCATCGCCGCCCATGGCTATTTCATAAAGCTCATAGCCCATGTTGAGACGGTCGTCGGTGAAGTTCTCGCCGCAGAGACGCACGTAAGCCTCCTCTACATTGCTCGGCGAAATCTCAAAGTTGACCTTCACATAGCCGGTATTCTTCTCCTTGCTGAATATCTTGATTGAAGGTCCGGCAGTCACATCGCTTCCGGTTTCGATAGTGATGTCAAAACGCTTGTCGGTAGCATTTCCGTCGGCATCATATGCGCGCACAAACATCACATAATCCTTGATTGACGGGTCGTAAGGCCACACGGCATTGGGTACACCCTCGCCGAGCTCGCCGCTACCCTGGAGGAACGAAAGATCCCAGTTCTGTCCGAAAAGACCCATCAGATAGTCCTGGCCGAAAATCTCCGCATATGAATCCATTTTGGAACGTATGCCCCAGCAGGTGCGCACATAATACACATCGCTTCCGGTAAAGTTAAGATGTACACCCTGGCTAATGGTCTCGACATAGCTACAGTCGATTGTAGCCTTGCCCGCCTCGGCATCCTTGGTCTTGAATTCCTCATACACGAATGTCTACAAAGATAAGCAAAATATCACACTTATAAGCAAATCATAAAATTATTTAACGATTCAGAGATTGTCTAAGACCCCGTTCACCAATATTTGTTAACGCTGGGGCGGTCAAGCGTCGTGCAGATGTGTTCGCGCAGTGAGG
>NZ_JAIDKI010000237.1 GCF_029051885.1 Muribaculum sp. | reverse complement strand
TATGACCATACGTGATATCATACGCCGGGAGGTGGGAATGCTCAATATCCATAGTCGCAATACAAGGCTGTATAATCTGAATGTCAGGTATATGCATGGCCTCGGCATTGTGAGCCAGTATAGTACAGATGTAACGCTGATGAATGTAAACTGCATGCCTGACCCTGAGTCGGGACGCATACTTGCATCTTCTGCCGATTTTGCCCATTTTTCGGGATGTCGCGGGCATGTAGAGATTACAGGCTGCAACTTTGCGGGAGCACAGGATGATGTAATCAATGTGCATGGAACCAATCTGCAGGTGGTGTCCGTAAATGGAGAACGCGCACTCACCGCCCGTTTTATGCATCATCAGAGCTATGGGTTCAAGGCATTTCATGTCGGGGATACTGTAGCTTTTGTCAATCCGGCCACAATGGTACGTGAGGCAATCGCCGTCGTTTCCGATGTAAGGATGGACAGTGCCAATCCTCGTGAAATCGGTCTGTCGTTCAAGGCACCGCTTCCTGACGGGTATATATCGCCTGGAGTGACATGTGTAGAGAATCTTACCTGGACACCTTCGCTTCATGTGAGCGGATGTACGATGACGAGGATAAGTACCCGCGGTATACTGGCTACTACTCCGCGGCGTATAGTGATAGAAAACAACCGGTTCGAGCGGATTGCCGGTACTGCAATTCTTGTCGAGTCGGACGCTCGCGACTGGTTTGAGTCCGGGCCCGTCAGGGATCTTACTGTGCGCAACAATCTGTTTGTGGATTGCGGTTACAACAACAGCATGAATGGAGCTACGATTGCATTGAACCCCTCCAATACAGTGGTTGGTGCTGACAACATAGTGCATTCGGGAGTGAATATTCTTGATAACAGAATCGAGATATCAGGCGACAGACCGGTATTATATGCCAAATCGACAGGCAATCTGAAATTCTCGGGCAATACAGTGGCCGGTACCGACAAGCCGCTATTCATACTGCGCGGATGCTCCGATGTGGAGATTTCCGGCAATGTGATGGCTGCTCCCGATGTTGACGATACTGAGTGCCGTAATGTCAGTGTGTCAGATAATAAGTAGTATTTTTGCGACTTCTGATTAATAGGTAGTGCAGCGATATCTGCTATGGATAACAGACAACGAAGTTATATCGCCATTGACCTGAAATCGTTTTATGCTTCGGTCGAGTGTGTCGCCAGGGGGCTCGACCCTCTTGACGCCAATCTCGTAGTGGCCGACTCTTCACGCACGCAAAAGACAATATGCCTTGCGGTCTCCCCGCAGATGAAAGGGTACGGACTGAAAGGTCGTCCTCGTCTTTTTGAAGTGGTGCAGCGTATCCGGGAAGTCAATATAGCGCGTAGCTGCGATGCGCCCGGAGGGAAATTTACCGGCAAGTCATATTCGGCTCAGGAGCTTGCATCGCATCCGGAAATGGCGGTAGATTATGTGGTGGCAAAACCACGCATGGCCGAGTATCTGCGTAAGAGCGCCGAGATATATAAGGTGTATCTACGGTACATATCTCCGGAGGATATTCATGTCTATTCGATTGACGAGGTGTTTATCGATGTTACATCATATCTTCGCAGCTATGGCGTCACGCCACATGAACTTGCCTTGAGGATTATACGCGATGTGCTGGCTACTACCGGCATCACGGCCACAGCCGGAATAGGTACGAATATGTATCTCTGTAAGGTGGCTATGGATATTGTAGCAAAGAAAATGGCTCCTGACAAAGATGGTGTGCGTATCGCCGAACTTGACGAGATGAGTTATCGTCGTATGCTGTGGGAGCATCGTCCGCTGACTGACTTCTGGCGTATAGGCCGCGGTATATCACGACGACTTGAACAGTATGGAATGACCACTATGGGCGATGTGGCCAGGTGCTCGATAGACAATGAGGGACTGCTCTATTCTCTTTTCGGGGTAAATGCCGAACTGCTGATTGACCATGCGTGGGGGTGGGAGCCGGTGACAATGGATATGGTAAAGGCATATCGTCCCGAAAACCGCTCGATGGGTAGCGGCCAGGTGTTGAGTTGTGCGTATACGGCAGAAAAAGCCCGTGTAGTCGCGCTTGAGATGGCCGAAACTCTGTCGCTGGCGCTTTTCCGCAAGGGATGCATGACCGACAGGATTATGCTAGGTGTAGGCTATGATGCGGCATCGCTGTCGGACCCGGATATTGCAACGCGTTATCATGGACGCGTGTCCACGGATTTTTATGGACGCCGCGTGCCATATCATACACATGTTACGGGCAATCTTACGGAATATACTTCATCGACAAGGATAATCGTGCAGGCGGTGGCAGAACTGTTTGACGGGGCTGTAAACCGTGATTTGCTCGTGAGGCGTCTTACAGTCACCGCTCTACATATTGAGGATGAACAAAATGTGTACGACCGGGACTGCGGGACAAGCCAGCTGGAACTGTTTGTTGACTATGACAAGCTGAAGGCCGACAGGGAGGAGAAGGAACAGAAAATAAAGCGTGAGCGTAGCCTGCAACAGGCGCTTTTGAGAATCAAGGACACATATGGAAAGAATGCCATACTGCGTGGGCTCAATTATGCGGAAGGGGCAACCCAGCGTGAGCGTAATTTCCAGATAGGAGGACATAAGGCATGAGCAAGTATGACGATATAATAAATATGCCACGGCATGTGTCGGCGGTACGCAGGCCGATGGCGCCGGAGGCACGTGCCGCCCAGTTTGCGCCTTTTGCAGCGCTGACAGGGCATGATGAAATACTCAGCGATACCGTACGAATCAACGAGATGGAATATGACAGCATCCCCGATGATTGCCGTGAGGAATACACGGATGAATTACCGATGCATCCATATGAGTCAGGGATATGAATGATAGTGGGAAATTTTGTATCTTTGCGGTAAAATAAAATCACCAGTTATGAGAGAATGGACTACCATCAAAGAGTATGAGGACATACTCTTTCAGCAATATGGCGGAATTGCCAAGATAACAATCAATCGCCCTCAGGTATATAACGCGTTTCGTCCAAAAACCAACGAGGAGATGCTCGACGCTATGGCCATATGCCGTGAGCGCGCGGATATCGGTGTGGTAGTGCTTACCGGCACCGGCGACAAGGCATTCTGCTCCGGTGGCGACCAGAAAGTAAAGGGAATCGGAGGGTATATTGATGACAACGGTGTGCCGCGTCTCAATGTGCTTGACCTCCACAAGGCTATCCGAAGCATTCCTAAGCCGGTAATCGCTATGGTCAACGGCTATGCCATAGGTGGCGGACATGTACTTCACGTGGTGTGTGACCTTACAATCGCTTCGGAAAATGCACGCTTTGGTCAGACAGGTCCTAAAGTCGGCAGTTTTGATGCAGGCTTCGGTTCGAGTTATCTTGCCCGTTGCGTCGGCCAGAAGAAAGCCCGCGAGATATGGTTCCTGTGTCGTCAATACACGGCAAAAGAGGCTGAGGAGATGGGTATGGTCAACAAGGTTGTGCCGTTCGACCGTCTGGAGGATGAGACCGTAGAGTGGTGTGAGACCATACTTAAGCGCAGCCCTATGGCTATACGTATGATCAAGCGTGCGCTTAATGCCGAACTTGACGGACAGAGAGGCATGATGGAGTTTGCCGGCGACGCTACATTGCTTTACTATCTTATGGCTGAGGCCCAGGAGGGTAAGAACGCATTCCTCGAGAAGCGCGATCCTGATTTCAGCAAGTTTCAGAAATTCCCCGGCTGATAGTGAAGGCTGAATATTGTCGTTACCGGCTTGTGTTCCATGAGCCGGCAGTCACGTCGCGCGATGTGATGACTGATAAGGAGACTTATTTCATACGTATTTCCGACGAGCGGCACCCGGGAGTATATGGAATAGGGGAGTGTGCTGTGTTTCGTGGGCTTAGTGCTGACGATACGCCTGATTATGAGGGTATTCTGGCAGGCGTGTGCGCAGATATCTCCCGGTATGGTCTGACGGCTGTAATGCCTGGTGACAGCAGTTCGATACTGTTCGGGGTAGAGAGTGCGTTGGCCGACCTTCGCAACGGAGGCCGGAGGTTACTTTGGCCGGGGCGATGGACACGTGGGGAAATCTCTATTCCAATCAACGGGCTTATATGGATGGGAAGCCATGACCGCATGCTGGCTCGAATCGACGAGAAGATTGCGGCGGGATTCAGGTGTATAAAGCTGAAGATAGGAGGTATTGATTTTGATGAGGAACTGGATCTGATAAATCATATACGGCAGCGTTATACGCCTGAGCATCTGGAATTGCGACTCGATGCAAATGGCTCGTTTGCACCTGACGACGCTTTGTATAATCTTAGGGCTCTCGCGCCTTATGGCATACACTCCATCGAGCAGCCGATAAGGGCGGGACAAGCTGATGCCATGGCCGAGATATGCCGTAAAAGTCCGATACCGGTAGCACTTGACGAGGAACTTATCGGATGTCGTGATACTAAGGCGAAAACATCATTGCTTGACAGCATAAAGCCTCAGTACATAATATTGAAACCGTCGCTTTGCGGTGGCTTTGCCGCTTCGGAGGAATGGGTGTCGCTGGCATGTGAGCGCGGCATCGGATGGTGGGCCACGTCGGCTCTTGAGAGTGATATAGGACTAAACGCCATAGCACAGTGGTGTGGCTCTATGAATACGGTGATCCCCCAGGGGCTTGGCACCGGACGCCTTTATGTGAATAACATCACTTCGCCTTTGCGTCAGATTGGCGACGGGTTGTGTTATGACCCGAAAGGGGTGTGGATGCTGCCGGAGATGGAGTGGAAATTCTTAGAGCTTGTTTAATAATAAATGTTGCCGCCAGGGTCGTATAGCTTGAGACGATTTTCGACATGTGACGAAG
>NZ_JAIDKI010000236.1 GCF_029051885.1 Muribaculum sp. | reverse complement strand
TTATATTTCAGGCGGAGTCTTTTTGCCGCTTTTCCCTCTCTTCGTCAGTCATGTAGCTCGCTACACTCCTTCCTCATCGAGGAAAAATCCATCAAAAATCCTCTCGCCGGAAATATAAAATAATTTTTACGACTTACTTATGATACAGATTTTGAGAGAGAATGTCAGATGTATTTTTGTTGGCTATTCAAAAGCAAAGTGATATGAATTTACACAGTTTCTGAGAAAGTATCTAAAAAACGAAAGGCCCCCGACACACGTCGCGAGCCTTTCTTATGCCAAAAAAGTAGATAGATAATTGGCATGTGCGAATTATTTTAGGCTAATTATAGATTTTGTTCTATGCTGGTAAATCAATCTGATATCTCAGGCTGACAGTGATAATAGATGATATTAGTCAAATAAAATCTTTTACAATGCAAATTTAGAAATAAGATTGATAATATGCAAACATTTTGGCTAATTATTATTCGCCTGTATTGCTATATTATTCTGCATTATGTCATCGTAGATTCAGCCCGATACTGTCTTTGTCAAGTATTTTCAGGAATCGGCGGCAGAGGGTTATCAGCTCTTCGTCAGTAATGGTATATGGTGGCATTACATATGCGTTTCGTCCGAATGGTCGAATCCATATGCCTTCTTTTACACATAATTTCTGAAAAGCTCCGACATCGACAGGTTCTCTCATCTCCACCACTCCGATTGTGCCGAGCACACGCACTTCGGCAACGTCAGCAAGTTCGGCAGCCGGCGCCAGTTCGCGCTCAAGTATCTCCTGGATATGGGCGATGTGCGACTTCATATCTTGCTCTTTGAGCATTTTCAGCGACTCCACGGCTATGGCGCAGGCAAGAGGATTGGCCATAAATGTTGGACCGTGCATCATCACACCCGCTTCTCCTCGCGATATGGTATCGGCTATCTGGGCGGTCGTAAGTACGGCGCTCATTGTCAGATATCCTGCAGTAAGGCCCTTTCCTATGCACATTATATCGGGTTGAACACCGGCCCATTCCCATGCGAAAAATTTACCGGTTCGCCAGAATCCGGTTGCTATTTCGTCGAATATCAGGTATATGCCGTATTTATCGCAAAGCCGTCGGGCCTCCACGAGAAATTGTGGATGATAGAAATACATGCCTCCGGCTCCCTGCACTACGGGTTCGAGTATCATGGCAGCGATGTCGTCGGAATGCTTTTCAAGCAATTCCTCAAGAGGCTTTATGTCGGTCTGATTCCATTCACCTCCGAATTTAGATGAAGGGTGGGGGATGAAATAACGTATCGGGAGCGATGTGCCGAACGCGCCATGCATACCGGTGACAGGATCGCACACACTCATTGCATTCCAGGTGTCGCCGTGGTAGCCTGACAGGATAGTCACAAAGTTGGTTTTCGTGTGGCTTCCGGAGCGTGACACCGCTGCCTGTATAGCCATTTTCATGGCTACTTCCACTGCTACTGAGCCTGAGTCGGCATAAAAAATATTATGCATTGACGGAGGTGCTACTTCAAGGAGCATCTTTCCAAGCTCGATTGCCGGTTCGTGGGTAAGCCCTCCGAACATTACGTGTGACATGCTGTCGATCTGTCGCTTGGCGGCGTCGTTGATTCGAGGGTTGTTGTATCCGTGGATTACACACCACCAGGATGACATGCCGTCGATAAGTTCGGTTCCGTCGGCCAGACATATTCTGGCGCCATGTGCGGATTTTACTTTATATGTGGGGAGAGGATTGATTGTCGATGTATAGGGATGCCACAGGTGTTCGCGGTCCCATGCGTCATGCAATAATGATTGGTTATCGTGCATCTTTTTGATTGACTGTTTATTTCATGCGTTATACAGGTAGCGTTTGATTGAGCGCTTGGGAGTCTTTTCAAACTCGTTGGCAATGAGCTGTATTTTTGACACGCGTTCATATGGAGCTACGAGTTTGTTGAGATCGGAGAGCACATTTTCCATCTCATCCGGAAGCTGGCTGTTGGAGATGCCAAATTTGTCCATAGCCTCATAGTCGGGGTATACAAGTGCTACAAGCTGGTTGTTGCGCTCGATGACGAGGCTTTCAGCCACAAGTGGCATATTATTGAGCTTAGCCTCTATTTCCTCAGGGTATATATTTTGTCCGTTGGCCGAGAGAATCATTGTTTTGTAGCGCCCGCGTATGAATATGGTTGCGTCGGAAGAACGTGTGCCCATGTCGCCGGTATGGAGCCATCCGTCTTTGTCAAGCACCGCTTCGGTAGCTTCCGGATTCTTGTAGTATCCGTTCATTACATTTACACCTCTTACGCATATCTCTCCGGGTATGTTTTCAGGATCCGGACTGTCAATGCGGCTTTCCATAAATCCTGCGAGTGTACGCCCCGATGAACTTACTATGAATTGCCTCCAGGGTGTATAACTTATAAGCGGTCCGCATTCAGTCATGCCATAGCCGACTGTAAACGGGAATTTAATGCGGTGGAGAAACTCTTCGACTTCGCGGTTAAGAGGAGCTCCACCTACGATTACTTCTTCAAATTCGCCTCCGAACGCCTCGACAAGTTTGCGGCGTATCATTACATAAAGCGCTTTATCAAGACCGGGAATTGCCAGCACCCATCGCATGCGTTTGCTGGTAATCATAGGCAGAATCTGCTTGCGGTATATTTTTTCAAGAATAAGAGGCACGCATATTACAAGGTTAGGCCGTACCTCAGACAGTGCACGTATCAGTACATTCGGAGCGGGCAGCTTGCCGAATACAGTGATATGTGTTCCGGTAGCGAGTGGTACGAGCATGTCGAACGCACATCCGTAGGCATGTGCCAGAGGCAGAAAAGCCAGGCATCGTGAACCCTGGAAGTGGAGTCTTGACTGCACGCCGAAGGTCACATTTCCCCAGAGATTACGATATGACAGCATTACACCTTTGGAAAATCCTGTTGTGCCTGAGGTATAGTTAAGTACAGCGATGTCGTCGGCCGATGTCTCTGCATATTTTATGTCAGCCGGGCCGAATCCGTTTTTATAGCGGCGACGGAACTTGCGGTTTATATTTTTGAACTCATAGGCGATTTTACCGTCGTTGGCTGGATGCTCGGCAAGGAGTTTCCCGTTTGTAAGGGATATTACGCCTTTTATGTTGGGCATCTGCTCAAACTCGAGATTCTCCCAGATATGATCGTCTACAAAGAGCAATATCGATTCGGAGTGGTTGAGGATGTGGGTGGCATCCGTAGGGTTGAAATCCTGAAGTATCGGGACAATTGTAGCTCCATATGTAATGGTGGCGATGAATACGACAATCCATCCTGGAGAGTTGCGGCCTATAAGTGCGATTTTATCACCCTTTTTTATTCCTGACAGCTCGAAGGCAAGATGAGTGCGCGCTATGTCGAGTGCCAGATCGGCATAATTCAGGGTATGTTTCTTCCCATACTCTGTAAGAGCCGGCAGGCCCCAGTTATCACGGAAACTTTGTTCATATATGGGATTGAGCAGCTGGGTATCCATATTGTAAAGGTTGGTTCAGCTATTGCGGCTGACTGTTTATATCCTGCAAAAATAACATAAATTATCAGAAATATATACACTATGTATTGATAAAAGGTTTAGAAACATTTTATCGGAATAATGCATTCACTGTTGTTATATATAAAATAGCGTGAAGCAGCCCGGTGGGTGTGGTATCGGAAATCGTGATTGCCGGTATCGTAAAAAAACTTGACCGATGCTTTACAACGCCGTTCTTCAAGGGTAATTTTGCCCCCGAAATAAAAAAAATATATTATGAACGAGCAAATGATTATATGGTGTGCAATAGTGGGAGTACTGATGTGCACATTCGTTGTGAGGGGATTATTATATCATCGCAAACACTCTCAGAGGTCTGCTGTGCGCCATCATCGCATTCCTCTGATCGAGATAGGTAAGGAGAAAGAGATATTCTATCTGCCTGGTGACCGCTATGATGAAGATGAATTCTGATGAGGCCGGTACATTTTTGGCCGAGTATGCGTCATTGTTGTGGGGCAGCGGAGCCACATGCACTCGAATAGAAAAGAATATAGGCCGAATGGCACATGCGCTTAATCTTGATGCCGATATAGAGATTATGCCGGGACATGTGCAGGTTGTGCTTCCCGACGGTTCGGTAATCGCCAGGAAGACATGCAAATGCGGCATAAGTTTCGATATCAATGCTAAACTTAGTCGTTTGAGCTGGGAGCTTGCCGATGGAAAAATCGGATTCAGACAGGCTGAAAGAGTGTTCCGGCATATTGCGTGTACCAAGCCTACCGATGCTCGCGAAGTGCTGATTCTCACTTCGTTGGCCAATGCATCTTTTTGCAGGCTCTTTGGCGGAGATTTTGTCGCGATGCTGATAGTGTTTATCGCTACTTTGGCCGGATACCGCCTTAAGCAGGTGATGCTTGAGGATGGACGTGATGTGAGGCTTACTTTTTTGTGCTCGGCTTTCTTTTCTGCCACGATAAGTGCCGGAGGGCATGTATTCGGATGGGGCACTACTCCGGAGATTGCGCTCGGTACGAGTGTGTTGTATCTGATACCCGGTGTCCCGTACATCAATGCAATTAGCGATATTATCGGGCGTCATTATCTATGTGCGCTGAGTCGGTTTATGGATGCGTGTGTGCTTACGTGTTGCCTGTCGGCCGGCCTTTGTATCGGGATGTTTATCCTTGGACTTAACTGGTTTTGAATATGCTTGACAGTCTACTCATAAATATTTTTGAAGACGGATTGTTTGCGGCGATAGCGGCAATCGGTTTTTCAAGTATCAGCAACACTCCACGTCGAGCCTATCTGTGGTGTGGTGGAATTGCAGCGGCCGGTCATGCCGTGAGGTATGTGTTGACCTCCTCCGGAATATGCCATATGCATATAATAGCGGGCAGTACTATTGCGGCGCTTGTAATAGGCTTTCTTAGTGTAATCTGTGCGAAAAAGATAAAATGTCCGGCTGAGGTATGCTTCTTTCCGGCGTTGCTCCCGATGATTCCGGGGATGTATGCTTACCGTACGATAGAGGCTTTGGCGGCATGTCTGATGCATACCCACGAGGAGGTGTTCAACCATTATCTGTATCTTCTGTCATTCAACGGATTCACATGCATATTTATAATAACCGGAATGGTAATCGGAGCCAATATCCCCGTGTTCTTACTGAAGAAGATATCGTTTCAGGCTACCCGCTAAATGAATTCAAGCGTTTAGCCTGGATTATTATTAGTATATGTAGTATCTTTGTGGATTATGGAACTCCGACAACTTAGATATTTCGTCAAGACAGCCGAGACACTGAGTTTCTCTGATGCGGCGCGTGCCTTGAATCTTGCTCAAAGCACGCTTTCTCAGCAGATTAAACAGCTTGAGGATGAGCTGAAAGTGCAACTTTTCGAGCGTAGCAGCCATTCGATGAATCTTACGGAATGTGGTAGCGAATTGCTTCCGTTGGCCATACGTACTCTTCACGATGCCGAGACATGCCGCGACAGGATAAATGATCTCCAGAAAATTCTTACCGGTACTCTTAATATCGGGGTCACCTATTCGTTCAGTCCGATACTTACCGAGACTCTGATGTCGTTTATGAAGCAGTATCCGCATGTCAGGATGAATATATATTATAAGCCGATGGCAGAACTGATGGATATGCTCACAAACCGCACGGTTGACTTCGTGCTGGCGTTTCGTCCGACTGTGCGCAACGAGGAAATAGAGTCACATGTGCTTTTCGACAACCATCTGGCTGTAATCGTAAAAGACTCCCACACTCTTGCTTCGCGAGAAAAGATAAGTCTCTCTGAACTTGAGAAGTTTGATTTGGCACTTCCGACAAAAGGCCTTCAGGCACGAAATGCGCTTGAACATTATATAGCAAGATCGATGGTGAGGTTGAAGAATATCCGTATCGAGCTTAATGAAGTAAACATACTGCTCGAACTGATAAAAAAGAGCAATCTCATAACCATTCTTGCCGAAGCTACCATATATAACGCTACCGGAGTAAAGGCCATCCCGATTGAGATGCCATCAAATGAGATGGACGGATGTGTGCACATGCTTAAGAATGCCTACCGCAAACGTTCGTCACTTGCCTTTATCAAACTTCTTAAAGATTCAATAGCAGTAAGGGAGCGCGTGCTTGATTTCTGATGAAATAGCGATGAAAACAATGGGCTGTGTCAATTCAGTGTGACACAGCCCATTTGTTATGATGTATTGTTGAGGTATTATAGTTACCATTCAGGCCACCAGCCGCCTCCGCCGGTGGATCCGTCATCGGCTTTTACTTCATATTTGAAGAGTGGAGTAGTGGCAATGCCTGCATATCCAAATGTGAATATGTAGTATGTCTCTCCGTTGATAAGTGTATTTCCTGCATAGTCTGTAGTGGTCTTGAACATTGCCGGTGTGGACAGTGAGCTGTTGTTCTCACCCATAAAACAGTTCATCATGATTAGGTCGCCGGCCTTGTCGATTACATTGGCCATGAATGCCTTGTCATCGGAGAATTTGTCGTAGTCTGTCTTTTTCACTACGCCTGTGTAGTAATATTCATTGTCGACCGACGGAGTGATACCGTATGTGAAATAGGGTATTGTATTTCCAAACCAATCGTTGGGGTCGGTCTCTCCGCCTGCGGTCACATCTTTTATGGTGAGAGTCATGGTCGACTCGGTGGCGGCCGGAGTGGTGACATTCAGTGTGGAGACAATGGTTGTGCGCACTCCCTCGTCATTCACGCCAAATGCATATACAGTATACTCGGTTGACGGCATTATGATTGTAACACCGAGATTCTTGCGTGAGTTAAGAGTCTGCTCGCCGGTGAATACACGAGGGTCGGTAGTCCAGTCGACTGGAGGATTAAAACCGTTGTTGAATGCCAGTTCGTTGTCAGCGACCTGAGTGGCAGTCAGTCCTGCTACTTCTGATGTCTTTTTGATTGTCAGGAAGTAGCGGGTGGATTCGTCGGTGGGCTTTACATTGACATTGATGAACATCGGCTCTGCCGATACAGTGGCAAGGGTAAATGTACAGTTGTCGGTTACTGTTACCGGAGCGGTCTTGAAACCGGCTTTTGTAAGACGGCTGCATGCATTTATGCTCTCATCGATGCCGAATGCCAGGATGTAATACTCCATGTCGGGAGTAAGGCCGGCGAGTTGCAGTGACCCGTTGCCTTTGTGTACAGTCGATATCTGGTCGAGAGAGGCTCCGCCCGATGCAGCCATTCGCACTGTGGCGAGAGCGTTATTGACAACATACTCTTCGTCGCCATTGAATTCATTGTCAAATTCATTTCTGGTAATGAATCCAAGATAGTAATATGTGTCAGAGTTGTCGGGAGAGGCTTTTATGGTAGCCGTAGTCGGGGTAATGTCGGAGGCTTCAAGGTTGAACGTGATGTCGATAAGGCCGGCAGTGTGTACAAGTTGCTTGAAAAGTCCTGTCGTAAATTCTCCTTTTTTGTTTATGCCATAGGCGTAAATGTAATAGTCGGTATCGGCTTTGAGATTGTCGCGATTGAGCACCTGGTCGTCGGGTTCCCAGAATCCGATGAGGAAGTCCAGGTAAACTTCGAGAGTGTCTGACCACGGATCGTTGGCTACCTCTGAGT
>NZ_JAIDKI010000235.1 GCF_029051885.1 Muribaculum sp. | reverse complement strand
TGGAAAATCACTTACAATCCGCAATCCATGGAAAATGCCCGCATACTCACCTATCTGTCGAAAATCCGCGTATGAATCCCTACATTAAATACATCATTGCCACTGCCATTGCCGCATCGGCGGCACTTACACCCGCCAACGCCGGGCAACTGAAAATCACCGTCGACTCGGCGCGCCACGTGGTCATCATTCCTGCCGTAGAGGGTGGAGCCGACGTGGCCGTGGCCATAGTCGACGGTCGCATCGGCTCGCCCGACACCACTGTCACCATAGCTTCGCAGCTGCTGATGCAGAACGACCTGCACGGACATGTCGAGGATGCGGCATGGTATCTGCGCACACCGCGCCGAGAGGCCGGACCTGCTGCCGACGCACTGATGCTGACTCAGGGATGGACGCGCTACGATATGCCGGCAGCCATTCGCGGTGAAATAAACGACTCGCTCCCCTTCCCTCTGGAAATCGGCGCACAGCTCGACGGCGTAATCCGCTCCAAATGGCGCGGTAAGCCATTGGCCGGAGTCACGGCCAACGTGCTCGCCCCGCGCATGGCCGACGGCGCATCGGCAGTCACCGACTCCCTGGGACGATTCCATATCACAGGTATCGAATGGGCCGACTCGACATTCTTCGTAATCAGCGCCATGAACTCAAAGGGGAAACTCGAAGAGAACATCCATCCCGACTTCGATTCATTCCCTACTATCGCAATTCTCCCCGAATCGCAGTCAATAGCCGAATCCTTCGCCGCTCTTGACGAAGACCCCGACCGATGGGACAACTATGTGGCCCGACTCAACTCATCCCCACAGGGAATGCAGATATCACTCAAAGAGGTTGTAGTCCGTGCCACTAAAAAGCGCGAGGGCGCGAACGCAATAGACTACCTCGCCTCGGTATACATACGCCCCGACAATGATAAAGACATACGCTCATATGAGGAGGCCGTAACTCACATACCCGGAGTAAACGTGATAAATGACAGATTAATGTATCATCAAACCCCTGTTTCCGTATGGGTTGACGGACGATATCTTGGATCTGCGGATGAACAGAGCCGGATACGCAAAAGTGGAGCATCTCTTCGCGCAAGAAAGACAAGCTATACATCCCTACAGACCTATGGCATTGGAGGTGCTTCTCCTGCAAATTTAGATGAAAGTATTAATTACAATGCCAATTCCTATAGTGCTACTAATTTGTATGATATCGGTCTGTTCACTAACAACCTGAAACTAATCGATTTAGAGAACATGTATCCATTCGCCGATAATGAATCAGTAGCATATATTCCTCCACATCTTTCGGTATTGTTTAAACATGGGACAAATACAAATGGTGGTGTTTTAAATATCAAGACCAAGCATCCAGGCAAAATATCAAATACCTTGTCTCCTGAATTCCGGACAATATCTCCCCTCGGCTACCAAAGGCGCAAAAAATTCTACACTCCAGCGTACTCTCCCGAGGGCATTCCGGAGGAACAGACCGGTGCAACCCTACGCTGGCTCCCGAAAGTCGACCTCACGCAATCGATAGAGCTCCCAATCCCCGCCAACATCTCCCCTTCCGAAATCACTGTATCCGTCGAGGGCCTTACCCCGCAAGGCTCAATGGTCAGCATCACACATTAATCTGTTTAGTCGCCGGGCTACGCC
Source organism: Muribaculum sp. (assembly GCF_029051885.1). Taxonomy (GTDB): domain Bacteria; phylum Bacteroidota; class Bacteroidia; order Bacteroidales; family Muribaculaceae; genus Muribaculum. The sequence continues at coordinate 2,893 of NZ_JAIDKI010000235.1, read as the reverse complement.
GGGCATGCCGTGTATATACATCTCAAACCTATGGCTGCGAACCGCTAATGCGGCTCTTGCCATAGGCTAACGTTGTGGACGCCCCCAAAGGGGCTATGCGCTAACGCGTGGAGTTGTCAATGTAGCCACAATGGAATACAGATTGTGAACAGCCACAAAAACAGCCGTGCGCTAACGCAGGGAGTTGCAGCTGCAACAAAATCATATCACCAAACAATCATGCAATCATGCATTGAACATTAGTCACCTGCGTAACACAATCTTATAGATTATCCCAATTTCCGCACCCCATACCATCCCATTCGGCTCCATCCACAACCCAACGCGTTAGCGCACAGCCCCTCTGGGGGCGTTCACAACGTTAGCCCCACCCAAGAGCCGCCATAGCGGTTCGCAGGGTGGGGTTGGTTCCCTCCCTCGAATGCCCGGCGTAGCCCGGCGACTAAACACCAACCCTGCCACTAACATCACCATCCCACCCCGGCTCACACCCACAACCCAACGCGTTAGCGCACAGCCCCTCTGGGGGCGTCCACAACGTTAGCCCCACCCAAGAGCCGCATTAGCGGTTCGCAGGGTGGGGTTGATTCCACCACCCCCTGCATGCCCGGCGTAGCCCGGCGACTTAACTCCATCCATGCCACCAATACCAACATACCACCCCGGCTCACACCCACAACCCCCGCGTTAGCGCACAGCCCCTCTGGGGGCGTCAACAACGTTAGCCCCACCCAAGAGCCGCCATAGCGGTTCGCAGGGTGGGGTTACCCCCCTCTCCTCGCATGCCCGGCGTAGCCCGGCGACTAAACACCAACCCTGCCATATCCCACAAATAGCGCCACCTAATACTCCATTTCCACAACACCCCCAAATATATGGATTAGATTGCGCTCGGGAAAATGGGATGAATAAAAGTTATTATCATATGCTTCGAGTGATGAACACCTGTTTAATATTATATTGCTGATTTGAACTTTTATCAGAAATAATTTGTAACTTTAAGGAGACACGTTTCATCACATATTTATGAGTTCTACACTAAAAATTTACTGCAAAAACATAGGCGAATATGTGGATTTCCAGGGAGGACAGACCCTCATGGATATCTACAACTCACTCGCCGACCGCATACCACAGCGCCCCATCTGCGCCCACGTCAACAACAAGACCGAAGACCTCTCCTACCCACTCTTTGCCCCCAAGCAGGTCGAGTTCCTTACCGCCACGAGCCCATCGGGCCACAGGGTATACATCCGTTCGCTGTGCATGATGCTCTATCGCGCGGTAGTGGCCCTGTATCCGGGCGCACGCCTGATAATAGAGCACTCTATCGGACGCGGCTACTATTGCCGCATCGTCGGCACTGAGGTCGCCATGTCGCAACAGGTTGTCGACTCCCTTCGCGATTACATGCACTCTCTTGTCAAGCGCGCTCTGCCATTCGAGCGCAAGGAGCGTCTTACCTCCGATGTCATAAAGATATTCGAGGAGCAAGGCCTTGACGACAAGGTGAAACTGCTGCAAAGCCTCCACGACCTATACACGGTATATTACCGCCTCGACGGTGTGTGCGACAGCTACTACGGCAACCTCGCTCCCTCCACCGACATGTGTCAGGTATTCGACCTGCGCCTGTTTAAGGAGGGATTCCTCCTCATGGGTATGGCGAAGGATGACCCTACGGCTGCCGAATCGCCGATAATGCAGGAAAAAATGTATCACGCATTCACCGACTATCTCGCCTTCAACCGAGTGATTGGAGTGGCCAATGTCGGAGAGCTCAACCTTGCAATAGCCCATAAGGAGGCCCCGATGCTCATCAATGTGGCCGAAGCGCTCCACGACAAGAAAATCGGACGCATATCCGACGAGATTCAGAGCCGCTACAACGAGGGAGGCGCACGCGTGGTGCTCATCGCAGGCCCGTCATCGTCAGGAAAGACCACATTCACAAAACGTCTCGCCATACAGCTGATGACCAATCTCCTCGAGCCGAAGATGATATCGCTCGACGACTATTTCGTCAACCGCGAGGACACCCCGCGCGAACCCGACGGCGACTACGATTACGAATCGCTCTATGCTCTCGACCTGCAGCAGTTCAATGCCGACCTCAATGCACTGCTCGCCGGCGAGGAGGTGAAGCTCCCCACCTACAACTTCGAACTGGGGCGACGCGTATACAAAGGCAATACCCTCAGGCTCACCAACCGCAGCGTGCTCCTCATCGAAGGCATCCACGGACTCAACCCCGAGCTTACCAAAGAGATTGACGCGCGCATGAAATTCATGATCTACGTGTCGGCCCTTACCACCCTGTCTATTGACGACCACAACTGGGTGCCCACCTCCGACAACCGTCTGCTCCGCCGCATGGTGCGCGACAGCCGCTACCGCGGAGTCAGCGCCACAGAGACGATACGCCGCTGGCCCAGCGTGCGACGCGGAGAGGACAAATGGATCTACCCCTACCAGGAAAATGCCGACGCCATGTTCAACTCATCACTCATATTTGAGCTGAGCGTCATAAAGGAATACGCCGAAGAGCTGCTGCGCGGAGTGCCGCGCGACATCCCCGAGTACGCCGAAGCCTACCGCCTGCGCACTCTACTGAGCTACTTCACGCCCATCACCGACAGGACAATCCCCACCACATCTCTCCTGCGCGAGTTCCTCGGAGGCTCCTCATTCCGCTACTGACCACACTCCTCCGCATAGACCGGACGACAACCTACAGACAGCGCCACAAAAGTCCCATCGGAAACTTTTGTGGCGCTGTCCACGTTCAACCATGCTTGCCGGTATGCAAATGCTGCCATTTAGAGCTTGTTTAATAATAAATGTTGCCGCCAGGGTCGTATAGCTTGAGACGATTTTCGACATGTGACGAAGG
>NZ_JAIDKI010000234.1 GCF_029051885.1 Muribaculum sp. | reverse complement strand
TCCTTCGTCACATGTCGAAAATCGTCTCAAGCTATACGACCCTGGCGGCAACATTTATTATTAAACAAGCTCTTATATAATTTGTACCGATTGGTATAATGCTATTCACTATTTTTACAAATTTACAACAATTATTTTGCATATGCAACCGAGATTAACCGATTGGCAACAAATAGTCGGAGGGTTGCAATATAATTTGTAAAAATTGTCACCTATGCCTCTGGTATCAACAAAGCTGCTTGCCGGTAACACCTATCCCAAAAAGGGCGTAATCATAGTAGACCGGGTCGTCGGGACGCATCGTGCGAAGCACATCGGTGAGCTGCTCAACAGCACGTCGGTCATTGCCCCGGCGCTCAAGAAGTCCGAGCGAACGGGCTGTATTGCCGACATGCACATCAAGAGGTATGTATAGGCGCGATGTGTCGATGACACCCTTCCACACACCCATGTCGACGATGCCGTCGTCGCGCACAAGCCACCGCAACGCCATGTTGACACGCTTCAGGGCCGTAACGTCGAGATTGCCCGGCAGACATCGTGAATCGTGTACTCCACCTGTAGCCTTGTCAAGCTCCACGTTGATAAGCTGCACCAGACGCCACGCCGGAGCCACATCCTCCCCTACCCTGTGGGCGCGGGCGAAATCGGCCAGAGAGCCATGCCGCTCATATATGCCGCGCATACCCGACAGGAAGTTGGCAAGATTGCGGGCGAAAAAAGTACGGTGTATGTTCATATCCGGATCAAGGTCCTCGTAGCCGCGCTCCATCATGTACTTGTAAGGCTGATGATCCATCAGGGCGAGCATACGGTCGGCATCGCGGCATATCATCTTGCGGTTGCCCCAGGCTATGGCCGAAGCAAGCAACGCCACTATCTCGATATCGGCCAGCGATTCGAAGCGCCGGGGAAACTGCACCGGGTCATCACCGATAAACTCAGGTCGGTTGATCAACGCAGCCTCTCGCTCGAGAAATTCGCGCATGTCGTCAATATCAAACTCCATATTCCTTTATTAAAATAATGGATGACAGCGGCAGGCAAATAGCATGCAGCTGTCATCCTATGTATGGCTAATTCTCTGTTTATTCGGCAGATATCGGCTTATTCAGCCTCCTCGCGCATGTTGTGGAACACATTCTGCACATCCTCGTCCTCCTCGATACGCTCAAGCAGCTTCTCAATGGCGGCACGCTGCTCGGGAGTGACATCCTTAAGGTCGTTGGGGATACGCTCAAACTCAGAAGAGATGATTTCGAATCCGTTGTCCTCAAGATACTTCTGGATGTTGGCATATTCTTCAAACGCACCATAGAGGATTACCTGCTCGTCGCCGGTCTCGTCATCGACAATATCCTCAAGTTCGTCGACACCATAGTCGATGAGTTCAAGTTCGAGATCCTCAAGGCCTACGCCCTCTTTGGGTTTAATCTTGAACACACTCTTATGGTCGAAAAGGAAAGTAAGCGAACCCTGTGTGCCGAGGCTGCCGCCATGCTTGGTGAAGTATGAGCGTACGTTGGCTACGGTACGGGTATTGTTGTCGGTAGCAGCCTCTACAAATATGGCTATACCGTGAGGTCCGTATCCTTCATATGTTATTTCCTTGTAATCGCCGGCATCCTTGTCGGTAGCTTTCTTGATAGCACGTTCTACAGTATCCTTGGGCATATTCGCAGCCTTGGCGTTCTGCATGAGCGCACGCAGACGGGGGTTGGTAGAGGGATCGGGTCCGCCGGCCTTGGCGGCGATGGTGATTTCCTTACCTATGCGGGTAAATGTACGCGACATATTGCCCCAGCGTTTCAGTTTTCTTGCTTTGCGGTATTCAAAAGCTCTTCCCATAGTAGGTGTATGTGGTTAATTATATTATTGTATTAGAGTCTTATCGGAGCGACGCGCCGAGCTGCTTGGTGAGGTTGGTGACAATCTTCTGCATTACAGCGTCGATCTGCTTGTCCTGTAAAGTTTTCTCGTTGTCCTGAAGAGTGACGGTTATTGCATAGCTCTTCTTGCCCGGCTCAAGATTCTTGCCCTCGTATACGTCGAAGAGAGCGACATCGCGCAGAAGTTTGCGCTCGCTGTCGCGCACGGTTTTCTCGACCTGGGCCATAGTCACCGACTTGTCGAGAAGCAGGGCGAGATCGCGCTTCACAGCCTGGGTCTTTGGCAGAGGAGTAAATGTAACCTTGTGTCGTGTGGCAAGTTTTACAAGCGCGAGCCAGTCGAGCTGCGCATAAAGCACCTCGACCTTAACATCGCAGCGCTTTAGCATGTTCTTTGCCACAATACCCATCACGCCGAGCGACTTGCCCGAACGTGTGCGTATTTCGGTAGCCGCATCAAACAGAGGGTTCTCGGCTGGAACCATCTCAATCTCTCTGGGAGATACACCGAGACGGGCGAGCACCTGCTGTACCACACCTTTCAGATGGAAGAAAGTGGCCTTTTCGGCAGGAGCGGTCCAACCGGCAGGACGAATGTCGCCTGTGAGCCATATGCCGAGCAGTTCGGTCTCCGTGTATGGTGCGATAGGATTTTCGGCTGTCGACTCCAGCTCCTGATTGCAGCTGTAGCTTTTGCCGAATTCATACAGACACAAATCCGGGTCGCGACGGTTTACGTTATGCTCTATTACCTCAAGACCTCCGAAGAGCAGCGACATGCGCAGCACGTTGAGGTCGGTGCTGAGAGGATTAAGGAGCTTGACAGGCATGCATTTCGGGTCGGTCAGACCATCGAAATAGCGCTCTGCGGTAAGCGAGTTGTTAAGTATCTCGTTGAAGCCCTGCGCGGTCAGCTGTTCGCTTACAAGCTCGCGCAAGTCGTTGGCCTTGTCGGTAAAGTTCTTATACGAAAGCGACGACTTCACCGAATCAGATATCTCTACATTGTTGTAACCGTAGATGCGGAGTATGTCCTCCACTACATCGCAAGGACGCTGCACGTCGACACGATATGTCGGCACAAGAAGGTCGACACCCTTGTCATCGCGCGATGCAACTTCCATCTCAAGCGACTCGGCGATGGAGACCACACTGTCGGCGGGGATATCCTTGCCGACAAGTCCGTTAAGGTATGCGAAGTCGAGGCGCACCGGGAACGGCTTCACCTCATCGGGATAAATATCGACAGGCTCGCCACAGATTTCACCACCGGCAAGTTCTTTCACCAGGAGGGCGGCAAGTTTCAGGCAGTAGAGTGTTGCATTGGGGTCGGTACCGCGCTCATAGCGGAATGAGGCATCGGTGCTCAGTCCCTGGCGACGTGCTGTCTTGCGCACAGAGGTCGGATTGAAATATGCGCTCTCAATAAAGATTGACTGGGTAGTCTCTGTGACACCCGAATCGAGTCCGCCGAATACTCCGGCAATACACATCGGCTCTTCTGCATTGCATATCATCAGGTCGGCCTCGTCGAGTTTGTGCTCCACGCCGTCGAGTGTGGTAAACGGAGTGCCTGTAGGGCAATGGCGCACTACTACCTTTCCGCCCTTTATCTTATCGAGGTCGAAGCAATGGAGCGGCTGACCCAAGCCGAAAAGTATGAAGTTGGTGATGTCTACAATATTGTTGATAGGACGCTGGCCGATAGCGTTGAGCAGAGTTTTCAGCCATTCAGGGCTCTCGGCTACCTTGATACCGCGTATTGTCAGGCCGCTGTAGCGCGGACAGGCAGTATAATCGTCGACCTCAACGGCAATGGCTCCGTCGGGACGGTCGATTGAAAAAGCATCGACCGACGGGCGTACGGCCTTGGCCTCTCCCACGTGGCAATCGAGCCATGCGGCAATGTCGCGGGCCACACCATAGTGAGAAGCGGCGTCGACACGGTTGGGTGTAAGGTCCACTTCCAGCATATAATCGCTCTGAAGTCTGTAGTATTCGGCGGCAGGAGTGCCGGGAGCGACCTCATCAGTGAGCACAATGATACCATTGTGAGAATCGCCTATGCCGATTTCGTCCTCGGCGCAAATCATACCGAATGATTCTACTCCGCGGATTTTTGATTTCTTTATCTGAAACTCTTTGTCGCCATCATAAAGAGTGGTGCCTACAGTGGCTACTACAACTGTCTGACCGGCAGCAACGTTGGGGGCGCCACATACAATCTGTGTAGCCTGTCCGTCGCCGAGATCTACAGTAGTGATGTGAAGATGGTCGCTGTTGGGATGCTCCTCACATGTGAGCACCTTGCCGATTACGATACCGCGCAGACCGCCTTTTACCGATTCAACCTCTTCAACCGAACCGGTCTCAAGGCCTACGGATGTCAGAACCTCGGCGAGTTTCTCGGGTGAGAGGCCCAGGTCGATATAGCGTTTTAGCCAGTTATATGAAATATTCATAGTCTTGTTGGAAAATAAATGAGCCCGCAATGGGCTATTAACGCGCAAATTTACGAAATTTTTGCCAATAGGATATTGACAGATTCCAATTTATTTCCGCAAAATGGTTGCCCGATAAAAAAATAATATCTAATTTTGCAATACTAATCAAGCCACTTGTATAAGTGGTAAAATAATCTGCGGCAGTAGCTCAGTTGGTAGAGCATCAGCTTCCCAAGCTGAGGGTCGCGAGTTCGAGCCTCGTTTGCCGCTCTATTGAAAAACAGACAATTAACCCCACGGCTGATTGTCTGTTTTTTCATACCCATAGTGTATCGTCACAATACACTCGAAAATAAATGGTGACGACTTATCCTGACTAAAAATAGCGCAACCAAGCAATCATGTAACACACAAAAAAACTCTCGTCGGAGATATAAAATAGATTTTACGATTTAGAGCTTGTTTAAGACCCCGTTCCCCAATATTTGTTAACGCTGGGGTCGCATATCTCTGAGTGATTTTTGTCTTGTGATGATG
>NZ_JAIDKI010000233.1 GCF_029051885.1 Muribaculum sp. | reverse complement strand
TGTGGGCGCTGAGGGATTCGAACCCCCGACCCTCTGCTTGTAAGGCAGATGCTCTGAACCAGCTGAGCTAAGCGCCCTGTGTTCTCCGTTAAAGCGATGCAAAGTTACTGCACTTTTGTATAACTTTCAAATTTTTGAGCGACTTTTTTTGAAAAAAATTTGCATCAATGCAGTCTGATTCTGGGGTGGTGTATGTAATTGGTTGATTTATAATAATATGCTGCAAAGTTGGCAGTGGGAGAAATATTTCATGTTGTACATAGTATGATAGTGATTCCACTAAAGAAAATCCCTAAATGTTAAACACCGTAAAAATTTTCGTTCATCGTTAAACCTTTTTTTGTGTAAATACTCCAACAAAGCGTATTAATTTTCAAAAAAAGATTGTTCTCATAAAATATCACTACGCGTTATGCTGAAATTCTTACGTAAGCCGTTGATGGCTTTCGCTTTGCTTATTTTTACTGTTGCCGGTGCCAAGGCTTATACTGTAAGCGGCACTGTTACCGATTCGATAGGGGAGCCAATGATTGAAGCTACAGTAAGGCTTCTGTCGGCTAAAGACAGTTCTTTTGTTAAAGGTGGGACTACAAATATCGATGGGCGATTCACTCTGTCCGGAGTAAACCGAGGGAGTTATATCGTGCAGACCTCATATATCGGATATGACCCTTCCAATACTGATGTCAAGGTTGCGTCGTCCAATGTACGACTTAAGCCTATTGTGCTTAAGGAATCATCGATTATGCTCAAGGAGGCTGTTGTCACCGCGGTTAAGACTGAGATTGTAGTGAAAGAGGACACAGTCGAGTATAATGCCGGCTCATACAAGACACAGCCGGGAGCCGCTATGGAGGAATTGCTTAAAAAACTTCCCGGAGTAGAGGTCGATGCTGATGGAAAGATTACCGCCCATGGCAAGGAAGTAAAAAAAATACTTGTCGATGGCAAGGAGTTTTTCTCCGATGACCCCAAAGTAGCCTCAAAAAATCTTCCTGCTACTATGATTGAGAAACTACAGGTGGTAGACCGCAAGAGTGATCTTGCACGCCTCACTGGTGTCGACGACGGCGAAGAGGAGACTGTGATAAACCTTACCGTAAAGCCTGGCATGAAAAATGGCTGGTTTGGAGTGGTCAATGCCGGAGCCGGTACCGATAGCCGCTATGCGGGCGATTTCAATGTCAACCGCTTCTGGAACGGAAATCAGATAACTTTACTTGGCAATTTCAACAATATCAACCAGCTCGGATTTACCGACAGCAACGGCGGCCGTTTCCGTCGTTTCGGAGGCAACAACGGGTTGAATACCTCCCAGTCACTCGGATTCAATTTCAATGTCGGTCGCCAGGACGAGACATTCCGTGCCGGTGGAGATGTACTGTATAGCCACACGGATCAGGACACACGTAAGCGTCAGGAACGTCAGTATATATTCCCCGACTCGGCATCGTATCTTAATTCACAGAGCGCATCGCGCGACAAGGGACACAATGTGCGTGGCGACTTCCGTATCGAGTGGAAGCCCGATTCGTTTACCACATTGGAGCTGCGTCCGAGGTTCTCATTCAATTTCAACCATTCGCTGAGCGCCGACAGTTCTCTTACATCTGCCGGCGATGCGATGCGTTCACCGGTCAACCGCAGTATCAATACCGGCGACTCCAAAGGAAACTCCTACGAAGCCGGCGCCGAACTCTGGTTCAATCATATGTTTAAAAATCATCCCGGACGTTCATTCTCACTTATGGCCGAATACTCAATGTCTAATGTGCGTGAGGACGATTACTCCTACTCATGGAACAAGTTCTTCACACCGGGTGTGGACCCTGACGATTTGCAGGACCAGTATACCGACAATCACACATGGAGCAATACTGTCGGATTTCGTGCCACATGGACCGAACCGATAGGCGATGCGAAGAAAGGGCGTTTCATCGACATAAGCTATCGCATGAGCTACCGTTGGAATAATGCCGACAAGATGGTGTATGACCATCCCGTCACATATCCCGGCGATGGGTCTGATCCTGTCGTAGACTATCTTGAAGAGGTCTGGAATCCCGATCTCTCCAACCGTTTCCGCAACAGTTTCTTCAACCAGCGCATACAGGTCGGATTCAAAAAAATAAGCAAGGATTTCAATTTCAATGTCGGAATCGGACTTACTCCCTCGATGACTAAGAGCGACAATCTGATCAACACCGACAAAAACATATCGCGGTGGGTATGGAACGTTGCTCCATTTCTCCGCTACCGCCATAAACTGTCAAAGACCCGCAGTATCACCCTCGATTACCGTGGACGCACCTCCGCCCCATCAATGACCCAGTTGCAGCCCGTTGCCGACATGTCCAATCCTCTGCGCATTGTTGTCGGTAATCCCAATCTCGACCCCTCATTCTCTCATAATGTGCGCTTTCGCTTCCAGGACTTCAATGCCGACGCTCAACGCTCGATAATGGCCATGGCCGACGCTCAGGTGACACAGAACGCGATTGTGAGCAAAACTACATTCAATCAGCAGACAGGCGGCCAGCAGACCACATATGCCAATGTCAACGGTAATTGGAATGCCGGATTCTTCGGCATGATGTCAATGCCTCTGCGCAACCGTCATTGGCAGACTAATATACATATCTTCTCACGCTATACACAGTCGATAGGATTCAATAACGGTCAGCGCAACCGTAGCGGAGCATTCAATTTCCGTCCGTCGCTCGGCCTCGCGTTCCGTACTGATGACTGGGATCTCGAGCTTCGGCCATTCTATGGTCTCCAGACTACAAGCAATTCGCTTAAAAGCGTAAGCAGCAACGATATTACCAACTATGGAGCCCGTTTCAACGGCCAGTGGTATGCTCCTTTCGGACTGGTATTGGGCACTGACCTCAGTTTTACGGCCAATCGAGGATACGCGGCAGGATACGATTCCGACGAATGGATGTGGAATGCCCAGATTTCCTATCAGTTCCTGCGCGAACGCAATGCCACGGTCTCCCTAAAGGCCTACGACTTGCTTCAGAGCAAGAAGTCGCTTAGCCGTAGCGTTACAGCCAGCTATATCGACGATACAAGCTACAATTCACTCACCCGCTACTTCATGCTATCCTTCTCTTACCGATTCAACACATTCGGAAAAGGCAAACGCCCCGACGGATTTAATGAAGCCGGAGGACCTGGCAGATATGGTGGTCCGCGCCGTGGCCCCGGAGGTGGACGCCCCCCTCGTTTCTGATATGTACATAACGCATGCAATCGCCTGTCTATAATCCGACAGGCGATTCTTCATTTTTGCGTATTCGGGTATTTATCGCTAATTTTGCACTAAATTCTGCAAATCAATAATATATGAATTTAAAATTTTCAAACATCATCATGTCAGCAGCATTGCTTGCCACCACGGCCGCATGTACCGGCACATCATCGGAAGATGGCAAGATGATTGACAAACCCGACTTCAAGAGCGCCGACGGAATATTCAGCATCGAGGCGCTTGAGGCGCTCGGCCGAGTGTCGGGTCCGGTAGTATCGCCCGATAAGACCAAGGTCCTGTTCGGCATAAGCTATGAGAGCGTTGAGGAAAATGCCTCAAACAATGATCTCTATGTAATGAATGTCGACGGTACCGACACTCAGCGTATTACACGCACGCCTAAGTCTGAAAGCAACGCCGTATGGATTGAGAACGGCAAGCGTATCGCATTCCTCTATCCAGATGGTGATGCCATGCAGGTATGGGTCATGAATGCCGACGGCAGTGGCCGCAAGTGTGTGAGCAAGCTCGAAAAAGGCGTGAGCGGATTTGTAATCTCTCCCGACGAGAAACATATACTGATGGTAAGCAACGTGAAATACTCACGTAAAGCCTCCGACGTCTATCCCGATCTACCCAAAGCCACAGGCCGCATTATCGACGACCTTATGTACAAGCACTGGGACGAGTGGGTGACAGAGATTCCTCATCCTTTCCTTGGTGCTTTTGACGGCAATGAAGTGACCGATGTCACCGATATAATGGCCGACGAACCTTATGAAGCGCCGATGAAACCTTTCAGCGGCATCGAGTCATTTGCATGGTCGCCCGACAGCCGGAAACTTATCTATGTGTCGCGCAAGAAGACCGGTATGGAATATGCGCTCTCCACCAATTCCGACCTCTATCTCTACGATCTTGCCTCAAAAAGTGTGACCAATCTCACCGAGGGAATGGGAGGCTACGACACAGCGCCCGCATTCTCTCCCGACGGCACTCAGCTCGCTTGGCTCAGCATGGAGCACGACGGATATGAGAGCGATAAAAACCGAATAATGGTGATGGATATGTCTACCGGCGAAAAACGCGACCTTACCGCCGCCTGGGACTATACTGTCGATGCCTTCTCCTGGCAGCCTTCCGGCCGCGGACTTTTCTTCCTGGCATATCGCGACGGCGTACGTCCGGTGTTTACAATCGGTCTCGACGGAACAATCAGTGTCATTGCCCAGGGCGAATTTGACTACGACGGTCTGGCACCCCTGTCCGACACCGCACTCGTGACCATGCGTCACTCTATGCTCCGTCCCAACGAGCTCTATTATGCCGCTTCCGGCGAAGAGCCCCGCGCCATATCCACTGTCAACGACGACATCTACGCCCAGCTCACTATGCCTACCGTAGAGCGCCGCATGGTGCCCACCACCGATGGCAAGGAGATGCTTACCTGGATTGTCAAGCCTCAGAATTTTGACCCCACACAGAAATACCCCGGTCTACTGTACTGCCAGGGCGGTCCCCAGCAGGCCGTGAGCCAGTTCTGGAGCTACCGCTGGAATCTCGCTCTGATGGCTGCCCACGGCTATGTGGTGATTGCACCCAACCGCCGCGGACTCCCCGGCTTCGGCACAGAATGGAACGCACAGATTTCCGGCGACTATCCCGGACAGAACATGCGCGACTACCTCTCGGCTGTCGACCACGTGAAGACAGAGCCCTGGATTGACGCTGCACATATCGGTGCCACCGGAGCAAGCTACGGCGGTTTCTCTGTTTACTGGCTTGCCGGCAACCACGACCACCGTTTCGCATGCCTTATCGCACATGCCGGTATCTTCAACATGGAGGCACAGTATCTTGAGACAGAGGAGATGTGGTTTGCCAACTGGGATATGGGTGGCGGCGCATGGAACGCACCTGCCGACACTAAAGACTTCCCCGACTACGGCGCTTACTGGAACAAGAGCAACCCCACCGCACAGCGCACATTTGAGATGTCGCCCCACCGTTTCGTCGACAAATGGGATACCCCCATACTCATAACCCACGGCGAATACGACTATCGCATACTCTCATCGCAGGGCGAGATGGCATTCAACGCTGCCAAGCTCCGCGGCATACCGGCCGAGATGCTTATCTTCCCCGACGAAAACCACTGGATTCTCAAGCCTCAGAACGCTATCCTGTGGCAGCGTGTATTCTTCCGCTGGCTCGATCGTTGGCTCAAGGACAAGCCCTACACCGCCGATACCGACAATACCGCCGAATAAACATCGCACCCCATATTGAACAAGGTCGCCTCCAGCATTGGAGTGCGGCCTTATTTTTTAGCACAAATTACCATTGATTCAAGTCAATGTATCGCACCCTTTGGGCTGTGGTATTGGCCAAGTCGCGGGGATTTGCTAATTTTGCGGGTATTTTAGTGTGTCGCAGTATACGCGCATCAATTATCGGTGAGTGCAATAGACATCATATTGACATGTGTGCTTTTCGGCTCGATAGCCTATGGAGTGTGGAAAGGCCTGATACGGCAGGTGGCTTCGCTCGGAGGTATCGTGCTGGGGCTTGTCGCATGCCGCATATTCGGTTCGCAGGCAGGAGCCATGCTTGCCGAGATGCTTCCCGGCACTTTTGAATCGGCTACTTCGGCAGCTATTGTAGGCAATGTGTTGCTTTTTATACTTGTATGGCTTACCGTCAGTGTCGTGGCATCGATGCTCCACAGGCTTACCCATGCGCTCATGTTCGGATGGCTCGACCATCTGCTCGGAGGCGTATTTGCAATGTTCAAGTGGCTGTTGGTATTGAGTATCATTCTCAATCTGTTGTATCTGGCGGCTCCGGGAAGCAGTATCTTCACTACCTCCACCCTGATGGATGGCGACATGCTCCCGTGGGTCATGAGAATCGCTCCGAAGATGTTTGGCATAGTCATCGGTACCGAATCCGTGGCCATGCCCGACTTGATATAGCATTGTTCCCCCCGACTTGGCCGACGCAAGCAACAATTGACACGCCTGTCGCGTTTACACACTATAAATATCAGAAGTAAGGACTAAAACATACTGTCACTGTAAATATGAGCTCTGATAACAACAACAACCAGAATACAGAGAATGACGACGTAATAAAGGATGTCACCTCAGGCGAATACAAATATGGCTTTGTATCCGACATTGACACCGACGTCATACCGCGCGGCCTGAGCGAGGAGGTGATACGCCTTATCTCAGCCAAGAAGCAGGAGCCGGAATGGCTGCTTGAGTTCCGTCTCAACGCCTACCGCTACTGGCTTACTCTTGAGATGCCGACATGGGCTCATCTCGATATTCCCCCGATCGATTATCAGGCGATAAGCTACTATGCCGCTCCGCGCAAGAAGGAGGGCCCGAAGAGCCTCGATGAGGTCGACCCTGAATTGCTCGACACTTTCGACAAACTCGGAATACCTCTGGCCGAGCAGAAGATGCTCTCGGGCATGGCTGTAGACGCGGTGATGGATTCTGTGTCGGTAAAGACCACCCACAAGGAGAAACTTGCCCGGCTCGGCATAATCTTCTGCTCATTCTCTGAGGCCGTACGCGACTATCCCGATCTTGTGAAGCGCTATCTCGGCAAGGTCGTGTCGTACCGCGACAATTTCTTCGCGGCGCTTAATTCGGCGGTATTCTCCGACGGATCGTTTGTATATATACCCAAGGGTGTGCGCTGTCCTATGGAGCTGTCGACATATTTCCGCATAAATGCCGCCGGCACCGGACAGTTCGAGCGCACTCTGATAGTGGCCGACGACGATGCCTACGTGAGCTATCTCGAAGGCTGTACCGCTCCTATGCGCGATGAAAATCAGCTCCACGCCGCAATCGTGGAAATCATTGTAGAGGACCGGGCCGAGGTAAAATATTCTACAGTGCAGAACTGGTATGCCGGCGACAAGGACGGCCGTGGAGGCGTCTACAACTTTGTGACCAAACGCGGACTCTGCCGCGGCGACTACTCTAAGCTGTCGTGGACACAGGTCGAGACAGGCTCGGCCATCACATGGAAATATCCCGGCTGCATCCTCAAAGGTGAAGGCAGTGTAGGGGAGTTCTACTCTGTGGCGGTGACACGCAACCGTCAGCAGGCCGACACAGGTACAAAAATGATACATCTTGGTCGCAATACCCGCTCTACCATAGTCAGCAAGGGTATCTCGGCAGGCCATAGCCAGAACAGTTACCGCGGTCTGGTGAAGGTGGCTCCCGACGCCGACGGATGCCGCAATTATACACAATGCGATTCGCTGCTGCTCGGACCCGACTGTGGCGCACACACATTCCCTTACATTGACGTGCTCAACGATACCGCCGTGGTGGAGCACGAGGCTACTACGTCGAAAATCAGCGAGGACCAGGTGTTCTACTGCAATCAGCGCGGCATACCTACCGAGGAGGCCATCGGACTTATTGTCAACGGCTATGCCAAGGAGGTTATGAACAAACTCCCGATGGAGTTTGCCGTAGAGGCGCAGAAACTTCTACAGATTTCGCTCGAAGGGAGTGTGGGCTGATAAGGCTCGGCAATCCGCATAGCAAGCTCTTGAATAACAGAAAATAGAAAATACATCATATCAATGGAAGAATTACTTCTCGATATCAAAGACCTCCATGCCTCCATCGACGGCAAGGAGATATTAAAGGGAATCAACCTGCAGGTGCGCCCGGGTGAGGTACATGCCATCATGGGGCCTAACGGCTCAGGCAAGTCGACTTTGTCGATGGTGCTTGCCGGCGCACCGGGCTATCAGGTCACAGGCGGCTCTGTCGACTTCCACGGCAAGCAGCTGCTCGATCTTTCGGCTGAAGACCGCAGCCACGAGGGGCTGTTCCTTTCGTTCCAGTATCCGGTTGAGATTCCCGGAGTGACGATGGTCAACTTCATGCGCGCCGCTGTCAACGAGAAACGCAAATATTTCAACGAACCGGCTCTTTCTGCAAGCGACTTCCTGAAACTTATGCGACAGAAGCGTGCTATTGTGGAGCTTGACAACAAGCTGGCATCACGTTCGGTCAACGAGGGATTCTCAGGGGGCGAGAAGAAGCGCAACGAGATATTCCAGATGGCTATGCTCGAGCCACGTCTCGCCATACTCGACGAGACCGACTCCGGTCTTGATATCGATGCGTTGCGTATCGTGGCCGGAGGTGTCAACACACTGAAGACCGACCGCAACGCCACTATCGTGATTACACATTACCAGCGTCTGCTCGACTATATAAAGCCTGATTTTGTCCACGTGCTCTATAAGGGACGTATAATCCGCACCGGAGGTCCCGAACTGGCGCTCGAACTGGAAGAACGTGGCTACGACTGGCTGAAAGAGGAAGTTGACGCACAATAATTTGCCTCATGAGCAGCATCGACCAATATATAAGCCTCTACCGCGACAACGCCGCTGCCATCGACGCCAATTCGGCGCCGGCAGTCAACGCGCTGCGTCCCGCTGCGCTTGAGGCTCTGGAGGGAGCTACGCTCCCCACCACACGTACCGAAGGGTATGAAAAGACATCTATCGAGGATATGCTTGCGCCCGATTTCGGTGTAAACATCTCGCGAGTGCATATCCCGGTCAACGTTGCCGCTACCTTCAAGTGTGAGGTGCCGCGTATGTCTACAGTCATGGGATTCGTGCTCAACGACTCCTTCATACCTGCTGAAGGCAATGCACAGCGCTTGCCGCAGGGTGTCATCTTTGGCTCTCTTGCAAAAGTGGCTGCTGCCCATCCGCAGCTTATCGAACGCTACTATGGCAAGACCGCTCCTGCCGGAAACGTCGGAGTAGCGCTCAACACTCTTCTAGTGCAGGATGGCGTGGTGGTCTATGTGCCGCGCGGAGTACGTCTTGAGAAGCCCTTGCAGCTTGTCAACATATTCAGTGCCGGTGTGCCTCTTGCCGCTTTCCGCCGTGTGCTTGTGGTTGTGGATGACGACGCCTCTGCTCAGATTCTCGTGTGTGACCATACTCAGGATTGCGACCGCGCATACCTCTCGCAGCAGGTTGTCGAGATAAGCGTGGGCCGTAACGCTTCGCTCGAACTGTACGACATGGAAGAGTCGTCGGCATTGACCTCGCGCTGGAGCATGACATATGCCACTCAGCAGGAGGGGTCGCATCTGTTGCTTAACGGCACTACTCTGAGCAACGGCACTACCCGCAATGACTACACTATCGACATACTCGGACAGCATTGTGATACATTCCTCGGAGGTATGGCCATAGGTTCGGCAAAGCAGCATATCGACAATGACTCGACGGTAAACCACCGCGCTCCGCGTTGCCATAGCCGGCAGATGTTCAAATATATACTTGACGATGAAGCACGCGGTGCTTTTGAAGGTGGAATTACAGTGCATCCCGGAGCAATACTTACCGAGGCATATCAGAGCAACCGCAATCTGCTGGCATCGGACGGCGCTCGAATGCACACCAAGCCGCAGCTCCTGATATATTGCGACGACGTGAAGTGCAGCCATGGCGCCACTACCGGACAGCTTGACCAGGACGCGCTGTTCTACATGCGTCAGCGCGGTATCTCGGAGAAGACCGCACGTACCATGCTAATGCAGGCATTCATGGCCGATGTAATCGATACAGTGGGCCTTGATGGTCTCCGCGACCGTCTGCGCCATCTGGTCGAGATGCGCCTCCACGGACGCACATCATTCTGTGGCGACTGCCATATACAGCAATAATCCCCCCGACTACCTATGGACACTGCTTCATTTCGCAATGACTTCCCGGCTCTTGACCGCACCGTATACGGCAAGCCGCTGATATATCTCGACAATACCGCTACCTCGCAGACACCTTCATGTGTGGTGGAGGCTATCGAGCACGCCTATTACCATACCAAGGCCAACGTGCACCGCGGAGTCCATGCCCTTTCTCAGGAGATGACTATGCTTCAGGAGAAGGCGCGCGAGCGCGTACGCGGATTTATCGATGCCGCCCATACCTCTGAAATTATATTTACAAGAGGCACTACCGAGGCCATAAATCTTGTGGCCTCTTCCTACGGGCGGCTTATCCCCGACGGGGCCGAGATAATAGTCAGCGTGATGGAGCATCATGCCAATATTGTGCCGTGGCAGTTGATAGGACGCGGTGTTACACTTCGTGTAATCCCCATGGACGACAACGGAGTGCTTGACCTCGATGCTTATCGCAAGCTGTTTAACGAAAAGACTGCGATGGTGGCCGTGACCCATGTGAGCAATGTGCTCGGTACGGTCAATCCGGTTGAGGAGATTGTAAGGGAAGCACACAGTCACGGAGTACCTGTGCTTATTGACGGAGCACAGGCTGTCAGTCACCGTCCTGTCGACGTGCAGGCCCTCGGATGTGATTTTTATGTGTTCTCTTCCCATAAAATGTATGGGCCTACCGGTGTCGGGGTGCTGTACGGACGCCGTGACCTTCTTGAAAAGATGCCTCCCTATCAGGGTGGCGGAGAGATGATAGGGCATGTCAGTTTCGAGCATACCACTTTTGCAGAGCTCCCGTTCAAGTTTGAAGCCGGCACTCCCGACTTTATCGATATAGCCGCCTTCCACCGGGCTATCGACTATGTGACCTCTGTCGGATACGGTAATATTGAGGTTCACGAGCGCAATCTCCTGGAGTACGCTACCGGCCGTATGATGGAGGAGATACCCGGTGTGCGTATCTTCGGCAATGCTCCCGGCAAGGATGCCATAATATCGTTTCTCATAGGCGATTCCCATCCCTATGACGTAGGTATGCTCCTCGACAAGCAGGGCATAGCCGTGCGTACCGGCCATCATTGCGCCCAGCCGCTTATGCATCGCCTCGGTGTCGAGGGTGTGGCCCGCGCTTCTTTCGCCCTGTATAATACCCGCGATGAGGTAGATGCCTTTATCACAGCCCTCCGCCGTGCCGCCCAAATGCTGTTGTAGGCGTGATGCGTCTGCAATTTCCGGTGTCTTGTCGCTCCATGTAGTAATTCTTCCGTATGGTTTATGTGGGCGAGCGGCCTTTTCCATGGTGTGGGGATATGGTAAATTCATGGGAAATGAGTAAATTTGTGGCGAGGGCGACGCCCGGATACCAATGCCTGTAAGGAAGAGTATCGGTTATGTTGCCACAATAAGAAACTGACTGATATGGACTACAGAATATTTCCGCCGGAAGAATTGCCTGAGGCGATTATAGATTTGCCTCTTTCAAAGAGTATAAGCAACAGAGTGTTGATAATCAATGCTCTTGCCGGCGGCTCCGGTGATGTTGCGAGGGTTGCCCGATGCGACGATACCGATGTCATGCTTGCTGCTCTTGATTCGTCGGATGATACTGTGTCGATAGGTGCGGCCGGTACTGCCATGCGGTTTCTGACTGCCTATTTCGCAGCTGCTCCCGGTCGTACGGTCACACTCGACGGTTCGGAGCGTATGCGCCGCAGACCGATAGCGCCGCTGGTCGATGCGTTGCGCACGTGTGGCGCAAATATCGAGTATGTCGGTGAAGAGGGGTATCCGCCACTCCGGATTGAGGGCACTGCTCTTGCCGGAGGTGAAATATCTCTCGACGGAGGTGTCAGCTCCCAGTTTGTATCGGCCCTGCTGATGATAGCACCGACGATGGCCGATGGTCTGAAACTGCATATAAAGGGCGATGTGGTATCGCAGCCATATATTTCCATGACGCTCGGTATAATGGCAGAGTGGGGCGTCGACGCACAGCGCGAGGGCAATATGATAAGCGTCCCGCATGCGGCATATACTCCTGTGGCCTATACCGTCGAAGCCGACTGGAGTGCGGCATCATACTGGTATGAGCTTCAGTCGTTCAGCTTCGGCACTATCGGACTGCGCGGGCTTAACAAGGCTGGCAGCATGCAGGGCGATTCAGCTCTTCAGGATATTTATCGCAGTTTCGGCATTGTCACCGCGGAGAGCGATGAGTTTCCGGGAGTGCTCGACCTGATGGCCGACCCTGACCTTACACCGCGTTTCGAAGCCGATTTCAGCGCTGTTCCTGACATAGCTCAGACGGTGGCTGTAAGCTGTTGCCTGCTTGGCATACCATTTCACATCACCGGTCTTAAGACCCTTAAGATTAAGGAGACTGATCGACTGGAGGCACTTCGCCGCGAACTGATGAAGATATCGTTTGTAGTCGATATCGACGATAGTTCAATCGCTTGGGAAGGCGCACGTTGTCGGGTCGACGGCAATAGACCGGTGGCGATTGACACTTATGATGACCACAGGATGGCCATGTCATTTGCTCCGGTTGCATGGTATGTGCCGGGCCTGATAATCCGCAATGCCGAGGTCGTGTCGAAGAGCTATCCCGATTTCTGGGCACATCTGCGCTCAGCCGGATTTATCATCGAGGAGATTTCAGCCGGGGAGGGCGAAGAGTGATGGGTGTATTCTTTATCATAGGAATCGGTCTGGCCTGTATCGCACTCGGCACATGGGCCCAACGTCGTACTTCAAAACGTAAATAGATGGAAGTAATATTGATAATATCGCTGATTCTTCTCGTTGCCGGAGTTGTGCTCTGGATTCACGACCGCATTACACGCAGACACAACGACGGCAGTGTCACAGCGGAAGAGGTGTCAGCAGCAACGGCCCAAGAGGATGAGGCCGACAGTGAGGATTGTTGCGGCATGCATATGACATGTGAGCGCGACAGCCTTCTTACGGCTGTCAGCCCCGAGATAGTATATTACGACGATGAGGAGCTTGACCGTTTCAGGGGGCGCGGCGCCGATGACTATACCGATGAGGAGATAGAAGAGTTTCGCGACGTACTGCTTACACTGCTTCCCGACGATATAGCGGGGTGGGGCAGGAGCATCCAGTTGAGAGATATCAATTTGCCGACTTCCATCCGCCAGGAACTGCTGATGATTGTGGCTGAGGCCCGCGAGGCCCGTAGCCGGCAGCATGCCTGACACCCCTAATCCATTCCTGACACTTTTTCATGAGTTTTCTTGACTATACATTCTTTCAGTATGCGCTTGTCGGTCTGGTAATCATAAGTATTGCCGGGGCGATGATTGGCACATATATAACCACCCGGCGTATGGTGTCGATAACCGGAGGCATTACCCATGCATGTTTCGGGGGGCTGGGCCTGGGATATTTTCTTGGCCTCAGTCCGGTCATTACCGCCGCCGTGTTTGCTGTAGCGTCAGCACTTGGCATCGAGAGTCTGTCCACTCGCTACCGTGTGCGGGAAGATTCCGCCATTGCCGTCGTATGGGCGTGGGGTATGGCTATAGGCATCCTGTTTGTGTTTCTTACCCCCGGATATGTGCCTGAGCTGAATTCATTTCTATTTGGAAATGTTCTCACGATAAGCCGTGTCGACCTGCTGGCGTTTGCTGTATACACCATAGTGACAGCATTGTTTATGACATGCTTCCGGAAGATTGTGGTGGCATGTGCGTTCGACAGCGATTTCGCCAGGGTGGCCGGCCTCCCGGTGCGGTGGGTCAATACCTTTATGACAGCTTTGGTAGCCGTGGGCATTGTGTTGACCATACGTCTTATCGGCATAATGCTGCTGATATCAATACTGACAGTCCCTGTAATCGTAGCCGAGATATGGTGCAGGCGCTTTATCTCCATTATGGCTATGGCCGCGGGTGTCGGTGTTGTCAGTTCGGCAGGCGGATTGTTTCTGGCTACTGTAGTCGACGTGCCGTGCTCTGCCATGATTGTATTACTGCAGATTGGCGTTTACCTGCTGTCGCGTGTGGCTTTCAGCCTGATAGTGCGTCGTAGGATGCAATAACACAGACACGCAATGCGTTATATACCAGTATATGGGCAGGATAAGGCTTGAACGGGTAATTATAGTGGCGCTTGTAGTCATGCTGACCGTGTTGTCGGGGTGCAGTCTCCGCAAGAACACGGCCGCTACACGCAAGTACCAGGCGTTTATTACGCGCTACAATATATATTATAACGGCGACGAGCACTATAAGGAGACTCTCAAGCAGATGGAGACGAGCTATGAGGACGATTACTCCCAACTGCTTTTCGCCCATCCGGCCGATGCGCGCCGCGACGAATCGGCCCCTCAGCCTTCGGGAGATTTCACCCGTTCGATAGAGAAAGCCCAGAAAGCGATACAATTGCGCAGTATCAAGAAAAAGCCCGCAAAGAAAGCGGGAAAATCCTCTGATCCCGCCTACAAGGCATGGATGAAACGTGATGAATACAATCCGTTTCTCCATAATGCGTGGATGATGATGGGACGCTCGCAGTATAACAACGGCGATTTTCTTGGCGCCGCCGCTACATTCTACTACATCACCCGACATTTCTCATGGCTTCCGGCTACGGTGACGGAAGCACGTATATGGCAGGCGCGCTCGTATCTGTCGATGGGATGGGACTTCGAGGCGGAAAATATACTTGAGAAAATACCTGAGAAAGAGCTTGAGGCCGATTCACGCCTGCGCAATCTGTACAATCTGGTGCAGAGTTCCTATTGGAGCCGGTCGTCCAATCCGTCGAAAGCGATTCCATATCTCGAGCAGGCGGCACGCTCAGCCAATGGGAGCCAGAAGTCGCGTCTCAATTTCATGCTGGGACAGCTGTATCAGCGTGAGGGGCAGAACCAAAAGGCCTACGAAGCATACAAACGCTCCTCGACATCGAGTTCGCCATATCGCACACAGATTAATGCGCGCATACGCCAGAGCGAGGTATATTCCGGCGCATCCATAGAGCCTGAAGTGAAAGCGTTGCGTCGCATGACACGCTACGACCGCAACAAGGATTATCTCGACCAGATATATTATGCCATAGGCAATCTGTATCTGTCGCGCCGCGACACAGCCAACGCTATAGAAAACTATCGTCTTGCCGCGGAGAAGTCGACACGCAACGGCATCGAGAAAGCCATCGACCAGCTTGCTCTCGGACGGCTCTACTTCGAGACCCATCGCTATGACCTCGCCCAGCCATGCTACAGCCAGGCTGTACCTCTGCTGCCGCAGAGCTATCCCGGTCTTGATTCAATAAAGCGACGCAGCGATGTGCTCGACGAGATGGCCGTGTATTCACAGAACGTTACTCTCAATGACTCTTTGCTGCGGCTTTCGGAGATGGATTCGGTGCAGCAGCTGAAAATAATCGACCGGATTATAGCTGACCTGAAAAAAGCTGAGGCCGAAGAGGCGGAGCGTCAGCGGCGTGAGGAATATCTCGCCGATCAGCAGGCCAACGGGTCGCAGATGCAGAACACCGGCAACGCGGCATCGGCTCCCGCAACATTCATGATCAACAATGACGATTCCTGGTACTTCTACAATACGGCTACACGTAATGCCGGACGCACTGAATTCCAGAAAAGGTGGGGAGCGCGCAAACTTGAAGATGACTGGAGGCGCAGAAACAAGGCTTCATTCAGCTTTGATGACTTCGAGAACTCTGAGGAGAGCGCGGATACAGAGGCTTCCGACATTGCCGAGGAATCCGATGTGACGGATACCTCGGCCGAGACTTCGGATAAGGACGCGCAGCTTGCAGCGGATCCGCACAACCGCGAGTACTATCTGAAGCAGATACCGTCAACTCCTGAAGAGAAACAGACTGCCGCCGATGTTGTGCAGGATGGCCTTTACAATATTGGACTCATACTGAAGGACCAGCTGGAGGATTACGATGCCGCGGCTGTCGACTGGAATGACCTGATGAAGAGATATCCCGACAACATATATCGTCTGGACGTATATTACAACATGTATATGATGTATGCCCGCGACGGACGTCATAATCTTGCCGAACATTACCGTGCGCTCATCCTGAAGGAGTTTCCCGACTCAAAGTATGCGGTGGCAATGCGCGATCCGGCATATATCGACAATCTGCGGCGCATGCATGCCGAGCAGGAGAGTCTGTATGAGAAAGCCTATGACGCTTATCTCAACAACCGCAACACGGAGGTGCATGCCGCATACCGCGACATGATGCAGAGATATCCGCTGAGCAAGATTATGCCCAAATTCATGTTTATCGACGCGCTGTCGTATGTCACCGAGAACAAGCCCGAGGAATTCCGCTCGACTCTTAAGGAACTCCTTGAACGCTATCCGGAGACCGATATCACACCACTGGCGTCGGCCTATCTTAAGGCGCTCGCACAAGGACGCAAGCTGCATGCCGGTAATACAAATACCCGAGGCATGTTGTGGGATTTGCGCCTTGGCAATGACAGTGTGTTCAACGAAAATGACTCGATAACGTTTGATTTGAATCCGGATGTTCCCCAGTTGCTCGTACTGGTATATCCTACCGATGAGGTCAACGCCAATCAGCTGTTGTATGATGTGGCCTACCACAACTTCAGTGCGTTTGTCGTACGCGATTTCGACCTCGAGCAGATGAACTTCGGACGCCTCGGCCTGTTGCTTATAAAGGGATTCGCCAATTTCGAGGAACTCGCACATTACCGTAAGGTGATGGACGAGGAGGGACGCCTTACTCTGCCACCCGAGGTGCGGCCGGTGATGATAAGTGTGGATAATTTCGATAAACTCATACGTCAGGGACGTAGCTTCGAGGATTATTTCCGCTATGTCGACTCCAAGGCCGAGGAAGAACCTGTGACAGCCTCTCCTGGATTTACCGACAGCAGCGACGATGAAATCCCCGATAGCCGGTCAGGAACTGATGACACTCCTGCTGATGATGCATCCGAAACATCCGGCCACGATGAGCCGGACGACAGCTCTCCCCAATCCACAGAGCCTCAGGCCGAGTCTGAATCCTCAATACAATCCGAATAAATATGCCAAACTCCATACTTTGGGCTGACGACGAGATTGACCTTCTGAAGCCCCATATACTTTTCCTGAAGAGCAAGGGTTACGATGTGACCACTGTCAATAACGGACGCGACGCGCTCGAACTCGTCGCCCGGCAGCCGTTTGACCTCATTATTCTTGACGAGAACATGCCGGGCCTTACCGGTCTTGAGACACTGATGCTCATAAAGCAGTCGGCTCCGCATGTGCCGGTAATAATGATTACCAAGAGCGAGGAGGAAAATATCATGAACCAGGCTATCGGAAGCAAGATATCCGACTATCTTATCAAGCCGGTCAACCCGACTCAGATACTCCTGTCGATAAAAAAGAATCTTCACTCCGGACAGCTCGTTACCGAGACTACAGCCACCGGATACCGTCAGCAGTTTGCCGAGTTGTCGCAGCTCATAGGCGACTGCCGCACCATCGAGGACTGGCACAATCTGTATGGCAAACTGGTGTACTGGGAGATGGAGCTTGCCGCCGCTCCCGACAGCGGCATGGAGGAGATGCTCATGATGCAGAAGCAGGAAGCCAATGCGGCTTTCAATAAATTTGTGCGGAAAAACTACGAATCGTGGCTTACCACCGACAACCATCCGCTGATGAGTCCGGGCATATTCAAGGAGTGTATATTCCCGCTTCTTGACAAGGGCGAGAAAGTATTTTTCATACTTATCGACAATTTCCGCCTCGACCAGTGGCGGACAATCAAGCCGCTGCTTGCGGACATGTTCAACTTCGATGAGCAACTGTATACCTCCATTCTGCCTACAGCCACCCAGTATGCGCGCAATGCCATATTCTCCGGCCTTATGCCATTGCAGATAGCCCGGATGTTTCCCGAACTGTGGGTCGACGAGGACAGCGAGGAGGGCAAGAATCTCAATGAGTCGCCGCTGATAGCCACACAGTTTGAACGGTACCGCCGTAAGGTGAAGTTTTCTTACAACAAGGTAAATGACTCTACCGGCAACGAACGTCTTCTCAGAGAGTTCTCCAACCTTGCCCTCAACGATCTCAATGTGGTGGTGTTGAATTTTATCGACATGCTGTCGCATGCCCGCACCGAGTCGAAGATGATACGCGAGCTTGCCACCAACAATGCCGCCTACAGGTCGCTGACCGAGACATGGTTTCGCCATTCGTCGGCTCTCGATCTCTTCCGCAGGATTGCCGAGGCCGGCTACCGCATAGTGCTGACTACCGACCACGGTACCATACGTGTCGACACTCCCATAAAGGTGATTGGTGACAAAAATACCAATACCAACCTGCGATACAAGGTTGGGAAAAATCTCAATTACAATCCTCGCGAGGTATACGAAATAAAGCGGCCCGACAAATTCGGACTTCCGTCGCCTAATGTGTCGTCGACATATATATTTGCCGGAGAACACGATTTCTTCGCATATCCCAACAACTACAATTACTATGTGCAGTACTATACCGGCACCTTCCAGCATGGAGGCATATCTCTCGAAGAGATGGTAGTGCCGCTCATAACTCTCACTCCAAAAAAATAAGAGCCTGTTGTTACCGACAGGAAGTACGATACAGGTAATTTTAGAATCACATAACCTAATTATCGGCTTTTGAAACAAATACAAAAATATATCGGAAATATGACCACAACACTTACCATACCTTCGCTCGACGCTATCGACAGCGTAGCACAACAGTTTGTCGACCTTATGGGCGACTATACAGTATTTGCCTTTAACGGCGAGATGGGCGCCGGAAAGACTACATTCATCAACGCTCTTTCACGCGTGCTCGGTGTTGACGAGGACCCGACAAGTTCACCTTCGTTTGCCATCATCAACGAATACCGCTCGTCGACTACCGCCGAGTTAATCTACCATTTCGACCTTTACCGTCTTGAAAATCTTGAGGAGGCTTTTGACATAGGAGTCGAGGATTACCTGGATTCCGGCGCACTCTGTTTCCTTGAATGGCCTGAACGCATCGCTGATATTCTCCCCGACGATGCGGTTAGAGTCGATATTGCCGAGCAGCCCGACGGTTCGCGTCTGCTTACTGTCACTACTCCCGACGAATAGACCGAGTGTATGCATGCGAGTTATTTCCTCCGGAGTGTGGCGATGTATACTGATACCGGATTATGACGATTGAGGTTGCGAAAGCCTTGCTGGTATGCATATTCGGCGCGATGGGGGTGTTTTCCATTGCGGCGGGTATTGGAGGCTGGCCATGGTTTTATAACAGTATCAATGCCCGCATACTGACCGGACGCATGCGTCGTACCCATGCACGTGTATTCTATGTAATCGTCGGCCTGGTTATAATCGCCATGGCCGTATATCTCTTTTTCCAGCCGATAGCTCCATGTCGTCATCCATAACGAGCCTTATTGCCCTTGATACGGTAAATTCCACCAGTTCATACCTTGCCGGGATAGCGGAGACGCTGCCTCACGGTGCGGTCGTGTCGGCTTATGCCCAGACAGCCGGACGCGGACAGCGTGGCAACTCATGGGAAGCAGAGCCTGGCGCAAATCTTACATTCTCGATGCTGCTGCGCCCCGACGGCCTGCGTGCCGCCGAGCAGT
Source organism: Muribaculum sp. (assembly GCF_029051885.1). Taxonomy (GTDB): domain Bacteria; phylum Bacteroidota; class Bacteroidia; order Bacteroidales; family Muribaculaceae; genus Muribaculum. The sequence continues at coordinate 17,882 of NZ_JAIDKI010000233.1, read as the reverse complement.
TCAGCCTTTCGGAGGCTGTGGCTCTGGGCATTACATCCGCACTGCGCCATTATCTTCCTGATACTGATGTGTGTATTAAATGGCCCAATGACATATATGCCGCCAACCGTAAGATATGTGGTATCCTTATCGAGAATTCATTGATAGGCAGCAGCATCCGCCACAGCATAGCCGGGATAGGCCTTAATGTGAATCAGACCGTATGGCGCAGCGACGCTCCCAATCCTATATCAATGGCGCAGATAGCCGGTCATGGTTTTGACCGTGATGAGGTGCTGGAGCGCGTATGCCTCGAAATCATGCATGAGCTCTCTCTCCCCGGCAACCACCGACATGACCGCTACATGCAGTCGCTGTGGGGTCGCGACGGACTGACATACCGCGATACGGCTACCGGCGAGATTTTCCGGGCCTCTATACGTAGTATCGCTCCCGACGGCATGATGACGCTCGCTCCTCTCGACGGCGCTCCTGAGCGGGTATATGCCTTTAAGGAAGTGGCGGTAATAATATGACATATAATAGCCGGGAGTCAAATATTTTCTTTATCTTTGCGATATGCCATCAATAATAAAACCATATACGCTGCTCGCGGCGCTTGTAGCACTCAACGCTTCGGGACAGTCACTTTCAAAAGAGATCACTGTAGATAAGGATGTCGTGCCACAGGAGCGCGAGGCATCCCGTATGGTGCTCACCCCTAAACTTGTGCTTCCTGCCATTCAGCAAAAGTCGCTGAGATGGTCCGACCGTGGTGTTGCCGCGCCTGTGTCGCCCACTGTGGCAATACTCCCGCCTGCGGCCTATGCATCTTCGATAACTCCCTCTCCCTACCGGGGATACGTAATGGCCGGATATTTCCCTACATTCCAGCTTGGGGTATCGGCCGGCTACAAACTTATTAAGACCGACAACTCCGATCTCAATGTGTGGATGCAATATGACGGCAGTTCGGTAAAGCGCAAGGCTCCGTTCAATGAAGGAAAGAAGATAGGCTATTATTCACCTGACAAAGGCAAGACAACCTATAATACCCAGGATGTGAATGCCGGCGTTGGCGGTGCGCATACCTTTGCGGGTGTCGGCACGCTGTCGGGCCGTGTGGCCTACGACCTCTCGTCGTATAACTTTCCGACATTGATTACCAAGGGCTTTAATCAGAGCATCAACCGTTTTGATATTGACCTTGGTTGGCAGTCGCAGGTAGGCGCATTTGACTATTCGGTCAATTTAGGTTATGACTACTTCCATCTCTCGAAGGTGAGGGATGAGTCAGTCACGACTCTTGATTTTGCTGAGAATATAAGAAGTACAACAATTCTTGATTTGTCATCAAGAAATGAAAAAACACTGTCGGCATCATTTTCCGGACGGTATGCTATCAGTGAATTCTGGCATGTAGGGGCGGATATTGATTTCACGGATACCGATCGTTCCGCTTGTGAAGACATATATGAAACAGCGAGTGGAACATGGTCGAATAATTATGAAATTTTCAATAGTCCCGATATCAGCCATGAGGACTATAAATATGGATTATATAGAGTCGGATACAATATCACAATCACAGAGATGCATCCATATCTGCGTTGGAAAAACGATAATCTTATCGTGAAAGCAGGTGTCGGCGTCCAGATTGCCGGAGGCGACTGTGGAAGCAACCGTGTGAGACCCGACTTGCGTGTTGACTGGACTCCATCCGCTTCATTCGCGATATGGGGGCAACTTAATGATCGTCGGGTCAATATGCAGACACTGGGAAATCTGTACGACCGAAACCGATATATCGGACGAGGTTGTAACGCAGGTCCGATGTTGGACAAGTTGCATGTAGAGGGTGGTATTGTAATAGGCCCATTTGCCGGAGCCTCCATTGAGCTGTGGGGGAGTTATGGGCGTGTCAGCTCCTATTATACACCAGCCGTCATTAGCATGCCACAAGGCAATCTCAGTTCATTTAACGGTAGTGTCAGCGAGTCACCGTTTTCACCATACTTTACTATCGGCCAGTATATTAGTATCGATGATTTCATCGATATGTCCTACGGTGCTGCGTTCAACTACGATTATCGCGACATAGCATCGTTGCGTGTAAGTTGGGAGGGTGCTCCGCAGGAGTTTGACAAAGGTAATATCAACTCTTTAGACCGAGCCCGCTCGGTGTTTGCAGCTACTCTTGGCGTACATCCCATAAATCCTCTTGATATATCGTTGGGATATACTGTACGCTCGGGCCGTTGCCTGTATGGGATAAAGCCGGATTATCCCGGCTACTTCAACCCATTTGAATATAAGAAATATTCACTCGGCACGGCAGCATCGCTCGACCTTGGCGCCACCTGGCGCTTCAGCGACAAGTTCAATGTATGGGGCACTGTCGAAAATCTGCTCAACCGTGACTGGCAAATCGTATACGGCATACCCAACAAGGGCATAACGGGTCTGATAGGAGTATCCTGTCGGTTCTGAATGTCCGGTCAATATATCGTCAGCCTCAGGCACATTCCTATCGCAAACCATCCCTTACAGAGGTTTGTTGTATCTTCCGGGTCAATGCAATATGCATTGATTTAGCAATCAAGAATTAAAAACCCAATATTCAATAAAAAATCACCATGGGACAACTTGCCATCATTAAAAACGACCCCTGGCTCGAGCCTTACGCTACAGCTATCGAAGGGCGCCATCAGGATGCAATCAACAAGGAGAAGGAACTCACCGCCGGCACCGGCTCGCTGAAGGCTTTCGCCAATGCCTACAACTATTTCGGCCTGCACCGTACCGACACCGGATGGGTGTTCCGCGAATGGGCTCCTCATGCCACATCCATCAACCTAATCGGCGACTTCTCGAAATGGAAGGTCATGCGCAAGTATGCCCTGCGCCGTATTGCCGCCTCCGACGGCGTCTGGGAGATAAAACTCCCGGCTACAGCCTTGCGCAACGGCGATCTGTACAAAATGTATGTCTGCTGGGAAGGCGGAGGCGGCGAGCGTATTCCTGCCTATGCCAACAGAGTGGTACAGGATGAGCAGACCCACATATTCTCGGCCCAGGTATGGTGTCCGGAGAAACCCTACAAGTGGAAAATCAAGAGATTCGTGCCCGATACAAAACCTCTTCTGATATACGAATGCCATATAGGCATGTCGCAGGAGCGCGAGGGAGTAGGCACATACAATGAGTTCCGCGAGAACGTACTGCCCCGTGTTGCAGCCGACGGATACAATGCCATACAGATAATGGCTATCCAGGAGCATCCATATTATGGCTCGTTCGGATACCATGTAAGCTCGTTCTACGCTCCATCATCGCGGTTCGGCACACCCGAGGAGCTTAAGGCTCTTATCGATGCAGCCCATGAGAAGGGTATCGCCGTAATCATGGATATCGTGCATTCCCATGCCGTAAAGAATGAGGTAGAGGGTCTGGGTCGTCTCGACGGTTCTCCCGACCTTTACTTCTATGGTGACCATCGCCGCGAACATTCCGCATGGGACTCGCTTTGCTTTGATTATGGCAAGAACCAGGTGCTCCATTTCCTGCTTTCCAACTGTAAATACTGGCTTGAGGAGTTCCGCTTCGACGGTTTCCGCTTCGATGGAGTGACTTCAATGCTATATTACGACCACGGACTCGGCAAGGCATTCGGCTCGTATGCCGACTATTACGATGGCAACGAGGATACCAACGCTATTGTATATCTTACCCTTGCCAACAAACTTATCCATGAGGTAAACCGCCGCGCCATCACAATCGCAGAGGAGATGAGCGGTATGCCGGGTCTTGCCTATCCTATAAAGGGTGGCGGCATAGGGTTTGATTACCGCATGGCCATGGGTATTCCCGACTACTGGATTAAAATACTTAAGGAAAAGAAGGATGAGGACTGGCATCCGACATCAATCTACTGGGAACTCACCAACCGTCGACCCGACGAAAAGACAATATCATATGTAGAGAGCCACGACCAGGCACTGGTAGGCGACAAGACCGTAATATTCCGTCTTATCGACGACCAGATGTATTGGCACATGACCAAGGGCGATGACAATGCCGCGGTCAACCGTGGCATAGCTCTGCACAAGATGATACGCCTCGTCACCCTCGCTACAATCAATGGCGGCTATCTCAACTTCATGGGCAATGAGTTCGGTCATCCCGAATGGATTGATTTCCCGCGCGAGGGTAATGGCTGGAGCTATAAGTATGCTCGTCGCCAGTGGGATCTTGTCGACCGCAAGGAGTTGCGTTACTGTGAGCTCAACGCATTTGACAATGCTATGTTGCAGCTTGTAGGCGATGTGTATGATTTCCAGGCCTTCCCGGTAGAGAAACTATGGGAAAAGGATGATGACCAGGTGCTTGCATTCAAGCGTGGTGACCTCGTGTTTGTGTTCAACTGGGCTCCGTTCAAGTCGTATGAAGGGTATGGCATCATTGCTCCCGAAGGCGAGTATGAGGTAATCCTATCATCCGACAACAAGGATTTCGGAGGCTTCGGCAATATAGACGAGGGTGTGCATCATTTCACTCAGCCCGATCCGCTCTACGCGCCTGATCATAAGGGTTGGCTGAAACTTTACCTGCCGGCACGCACATGTCAGGTGCTGCGCTTCCATAGGTCAAAGTCCGACAACGAATAAGAAACTTTTAACAGCCATACTACAGGCTCTGTTGTATCAGATGATTCTGATACAACAGAGCCTGTAGCGGTTTTATACTACTGAACTGTAGATAGATATTTGTGGATGCTGGGAGCTTGTCTACCGGGCTGTTGATATTTGAGCGATTATTATAAAAACGGGTGATATAAAGGGAGTAAAATAAATTTTGCCATTATTTAGTTAAAATTTTTTATGCTTAATGAAAATTGGTTAACTTTGCCATTAGCGCATATATGCACATCTAAAAGTCGATATTGATTTTTATGCTCTTTCATTCATGTCAGTTTAAATACTGACGTGTTGATAAAATGACAATCTGTATATGAATAAGATTTTACAATCTGTTTTTTCCGGTGCTCTGTTTATGGTGGTAGCTGAGCCGGTATATGCTGTAATGGCCGACCCCTCGCCTCGTACTGTTACATTGCCTGACGGCAATACCGTGACTCTCGTGCTTCATGGAGATGAATACTTCAATTATACCACTACGGCTGAAGGTAATACTGTTGTGTTCAATCCTGACAACGGAGTGTGGGAGTATGCACGCGTCAATCCTGCCGACGGACGACTTGTACCTACCGGCGAGCGTGCCGTAAACGGAGTACGCTCCCTTACCGGAGTGAAAAATCTCAAGCCGGCTATAAATCCTGTGCGACAGAATGCCGACAATATAATGCGCATCCACAAAGCGCCCGCCAGATATGATTATAGTAAATTCCGTGGGCTGGTGATACTGGTAGAGTATAATGACGCGCCATTTTCACGCACGGATATTTACGACATTTTCAATGATATGGTCAACAAGCGCGGCTATGACGGATATATGTCAAACACACTTATTCCATCGAAAGTAGAGTGTACAGGCTCGGTGCGCGATTATTATTATGAAAACTCCAATGGCAAGTTTGACCCGCGGTTTGATGTGGTAGGACCGGTGCAGATAAATTATTCCCAGCACTATGCCAACCAGAGTGCCGGAGCACAGGCCCTTGTCAGTGCGGCGCTTCGTGCCGCCGACGATATGGTGGATTATTCATTGTATGATACCGATGGCAACCGTCAGGTCGACATGGTCTATTTTATTTTCTCCGGAGGCGGCTCGAATCATTCGGGCAACGACGCTACCTTGCTTTGGCCGCATGCCTCTACGATTATGAGCCTCTCGCTTGATGGTGTATCGTTCGGACGCTATGCCTGCTCTACAGAGCTTTACGGTGCTCCGGCCAACAAGCAGATTGACGGAATAGGCACGATATGCCATGAATTCAGCCATGTGCTCGGATTGCCCGACCTTTACGACGTTGATTACGAGACCGGTGGTCAGGCTATTCACCCACAGAAGTGGTCAGTAATGGCTTCCGGCTCCTATCTTAATATGAGTCGTACGCCCTGCGGCTACTCGTTGTTTGAGCGTTATGCTCTCGGATTTACATCTCCGCGGCTGATAACTTCGCCGGGCACATACAGCCTGTCTCCGCTTACCGAAGGCGATGTCCCCGACGGGTGTCGCATCAATTCGCCCGTGGATGATGAATACTTCCTGCTTGAGTACAGAAAGAAGGTGCGCTGGGATGAATATCTTCCCGGCGAGGGTATGCTTGTCCACAGGGTGGACTCGACCAATACCTCGGTGTGGGAGAACAACAAGGTGAACGCGTCTCCTACCCACACATATTACAGCCTGTTGCGAGCCACTCCGAAGGTCAATTCGAAAGGGGCCGTCACTGACAGCGACGGCGACCCGTTCCCCGGCAGCGGCAATGTGACGTCAATCACCAATGCCACCAGTCCGTCCCTACGCTCATGGACTATGGTATCGTCGCCTCTGGTAGTGGAGGATATAGCATATGATGACGACGGTAATATCTCGTTTACGGTCAATGCCGATGATACCCCGACTCTTGTCGAGGATTTCGCTACAATGGAACCCACAGAGGCTGACTGCGACAATATCCAGGGGCGTTTCACTACGTGGAGTCTTACCTCCGGAGCCAGGATAAAGACCGGCGACGACGGCACCATGTATGCCGCCACTGTAAAGGGGAGCGCGATTGTCGGCAATCCGTTTGAGGGTGAAGTGGAGACATGTACGATAACAATTGACAATCCTACTTCGCAGAATGCCGTGTTCAGGTTCTACTACTCAAATGACGGCGGAACAAAATGGATAATCCTCAACACAATCTCGGGCACCTCCAATCCGACTGTCGCCAAAGGGGCTGAGACTACCCTTAATTTCAGTATACCGGCTGCTTCCGGCGCATCATATAAGCTGACCCAGATCAGCGGCAATGCCTCAGTGCCATGCAAGGTGAAGGAGATTGCCTTCGGTCTGCAGCCCGGCTCATCGGCAATTGAAACTGTGCTCTCTGATATCGAATCTGACGGAGAGACCGTATGGTATACGCTTGAGGGCATAAGGGTTGAAGAGCCTGTCGGCCGTCATGGTATTTTTATAGTGAAACGCGGAACGCAGACCTGTAAAGTGATAAAATAAGATTGGCCGGGTTATTGTCGCCGTCGGTGTAATTGAGGACAACGGTGGTGTCTCCGGTCAATTATTCCTACAATATCCTCAGTCATATTCACATCTATGAAGAATTTTGCTTCATTAATTCTGGTCGCCGGTGCTGTCATAGGCAATTGCGGCATAGGACAGGCTCAGCTGCCTGCCACTGCCGAGGCCTTGAACAATGCGCCATTTGTGACATCCGCTTCTTCAAGAGTGGCGGCTTCACCGACCGACTTCCGGCTTGAGGCTGCGCCACGGGTTGCGCTCTCTGTCGGAACAGGCGAGCTTGTTGCCCGAAGTGCCTCTAACACATTGCGTGCCGCCGCCTCACGCGTGGCGACATCCGCAGAAAGTATCAGCGGGTACTATGTGGGCAAGTACTCAACCCTTGCGTCAAATAGTTTTGACGGAGGCTCTACCATGCAGATTGTGCCTGATGCCGAAGGCGATTCGGTCACAATCAAATATTTTTGGAGTGGCTGTGATGTGCGTGCGCATCTTGATGCCGCTAACGGCACTATCACCATTCCCCGCCAGCATATAGCTGATGACAACAGCTATGGACAGCTTGATATCGCGGTAATCAATACCGACGGTACTCCCGACTATAGCAATCAGATAGCAGGAACTGTGGCTGCCGACGGCTCTATCGACTTTTCTGCGACATGGTGGGGCATATTCGCCCAGACCGGCGCCAACAAGGATAAGTTTGTGGCAGCGTATTATAATCTCTCGCTTTCACGTCCGACCGGACAGTTCACTTATAAGAACTCTGCCGGAAATGATGTCGGATATTATGTGCTGATAGAGCAGACAAGCAAGAATATGCTTACTGTCAGCAATATATTCAACCGCGGATATGATATCGAGATTGAACTGAAACGCAACCGCACGGCTGAAATCAACGGACAGACCGCTTTTATAAATGGTAGCGGAGCCTGGACTCTTATCCGTTGTGTGGAATTTAACGAAGCAGGCAATCTCACTAAATACAGCAACATAATCGAGACCGCAGCTGCTGCTGACGACAATAATACTACCTTGTCGTGGACCGACTGGTCGCTGCTGTGTGCTGCCGCCAGCTCATATGCAGGCAAACTGACCGACGCCGAGCTGACTGCATTCACTCCCTTCAGCTATCCGTCGCTTTCAGTGAGCGAGTTTGAGGGAGAGGGCACCGAGGCAAGCCCATATCTTATCAAGTCGCTCGACCATCTTATCCTGCTGGCCGACAAGGTCAACAACGACACCGAGTATGTGGGTTCCTACTATAACAACCAGTACACACGTACTTACCTCGGCAAATATTTCGCCCTTGCCAACGATATCGACATGTCGGGCTATCGCTTCGAGCCTATCGGTTCGACATGGTCGCAGCGTTTTGCCGGTGTGTTTGACGGTCGCGGACATAAGATTTCCGGGCTTACAGTTAATGCTGCCTCGAAATATTATGCCGGACTCTTCGGTATGGCCGACACTGTCAGCGTGTTAAAGAACGTGATATTGGAAAATCCGACAGTAAGCGCCGACTACTACAATGCCGGCTCTATTGTAGCATGGACATTGGGTTCGGTAGAGAATGTCACCGTATATAATCCTGTTGTTTCTACTCTACGTGTAGTTGCAGCCGGTGTGGCCGGTATCGTAAACGGCTCAATCAGCAACTGCCATGTCGAGGGTGGAACTATCGAAGGCGGCGGTTATGTAGGCGGCGTGGCCGGTGAGGTGCACGGCGGCATGCAAAACTGTTCGGCCACAGGCACACAGGTGTTCATGACCGGTTCGGGCAATCCCGGCGGCGGTGTTGTCGGCAACCTTATCACAGGCGATGGTGAGAACCTTGCATTCAGCGGTCTGGTAAGATATAAAAATACCGACGCACAGCAGTATCTCGGCGGAGTCGCCGGTATGGTGCAGGTCGGCACTCTGCGCAGTTCATTCTCGGCCGGCATGGTGATTGGCTACAGCAATCAATCGTGTGTAGGCGGTGTGACAGGTCTGCTTACGGGCAAACTTGTCGACTGCTACTCCTCCGGATTCGTTCACTGCTATTCACGCATCACAGGCGGTATCGTAGGCCAGGTGCAGCTCGGGTCCAACAAGATTTCGCCTGAGGTACGCAACTGCTACACATCCGCTACCGTAGAATGTGAAACCTACCAGTACAATCGCGAGAACTGCAATGAGGTAATCGGCAAGATTATCGACGGCAGCAATCCGGTGCTTGAAAATATCTATTACGACAGTCAGGTGACTAATTTCTACTCCACACGCTTCGGAGCCCTGACAAGCGATCTTACCTCGGCTGAAGGCCCCAAGGGATTCTCGGCCGATGTCTGGAACTTTACCAAGGGAGCATATCCGCGTATCAAGGCTACCGCCGAATCCCAGGCCGCAATGTACAGTGCCTCGGCTGTCGATATGATCCCCTCCGACAACTTCAAGAAACTCTCCAACAATACTCCGATTACCGCACTTGGCAACACTCAGTTCAAGTTCCTCAAGCAGGGACGCCTCTACGATGACGGCTACTATGCTTCTATTAAGGACGGTATGATTGTAATAGGCGAGGAGTTTGGTGTCGACACTCTCTATGTAATCAACGGCACAACACAGACCTATCATTTTGTCAACATCGCTCCCATACCTTTCGAGGGAGACGGTACTGTCGAGTCTCCGTTCATCATAAAGAGCAAGGCCGACCTTATCGCTATGTCTCAGGCTACCACCGTCAAGCGTCAGACATTCCCCGGAATGTACTTTGAACTTGGCGGAGATATCGATATGGAGTATGACACAGCATTCCTCGGTATCAATGCCGACAATTCGGCCGGTTCGGCGTCTATCGCCTTCCAGGGTGTATTTGATGGCAAAGGCCACACGATTGACCGCCTCGTAATTCCTGACCGTCTGGTATGGACTACTCCTATCGAGGACGGCAAGCTCGGCACCCTCAATGCCAGCCAGTGCCGTGGCATCTCCGGACTGTTCGGACGCGTAGGTGTCGACGGTGTTATCCGCAACGTGAATATCGGTGCTAACTCCCGTCTTGAGATGTATGCCACATGTGCCGCGCTCGTAGGTCAGCTTGACGGACGCGTGGAGAACTGCCGCAACTATGCCGACGTCATCGGTTACTCATGCTGGGTAGGCGGTATCGTAGGCCAGATGAATAAGGGCAGTGTGGTCAAGGACTGCTATAATGCAGGCAACATCACTACCAGCTACGCCAATGTAGGCGGTATCGCAGGTACTACCGGAGGTGTGATTGAAAACTGTGTCAACACAGGTACTATCCGCGCTACCAACCTTGTCACCAACTACAGCAAGCAGCTTCAGCGTGCCGGCGGTATTTCCGGAGGTTCTAACGGCGGTTCATTCATCAACTGTGTGAACTACGGTAATGTATCGGCCGACCTCAACAATGCCGGAGGTATCTGCGGTTCGCTCGAAGGTACCAGCACAGCCGGCTCAGGCAAGGATGATCTTACACGTTGCTTCAACTTCGGCAATGTATATTGCGGCAACAAGGCTACTCTCGGCGCAATCGCAGGCATTAAGGGTACCAAAGAGATTTCGGCCGTTTACTACGATGTCCAGATGATAGGCCTGAAGGCAGGAGCCAACAGCGATATGGAGAACGTAACTCCCATGGAGACTTCGGCTCTCATTTCAGGCGAGGCTATCGATGGCTTCGATACTGCTGAATGGGATTTTGCCGCAGGTATGTATCCCGCATTCAAGATGTTTGCCGACGAGGCAAAGGTTAAGGCTGCCCGCAAGGTGTATGCCATTATTCCTGACGGCCGCTCAGTCGACAATCTTACCGTATCCGCTACCCTTTCGGAGGGTGCTGAATGGAGCCTGACTGATGGCACGATATTCAAGATAGAAGGCAATACCCTGATTGCTCCCGAGAAGGTTGACGCGGTAGTGTCCGATACTCTTGTAGCGGTCAACGAGGCAGGTGTGCGTCGCGCCATTCTGCTCAATGCCAAGCCGACAAATCCTCTTGCCGGCGAAGGTACAAAGGACTCGCCCTTCCTTATCAACAATACCGACGACTGGAACTCGCTCGTCAAGTATATGGACGGAGCTTCCGACGGTCTTGAGAATCAGTTTGTGAAGATTACCGCCGACCTTGACTTTGCAGGCGGCTCATTCTCTCGCCTCGGTGCCGACGGTGTTACCTCTCTCCTTGGCACTATCGACGGCGACGGCCATGAGATAAAAGGCCTCGTAATCAAAGCGGCAGGCAACAACGTTTGTGCTCTTATCGGTACGATTGCTGCCGGCGGTTCGGTTGAGAATATAGTATTCAGCGGTGAGGCAAGCGGAGCTTATACATATGTGGCTCCTGTTGTCGACAAACTTTACGGCACACTCCGTAATGTGAAGAGCAACTTTACTGTCACCACCACCAAGGCCAACTGTGCCGGTGTTGTCGGCAATGCATATAACGGCGCTCTGCTCGACAAGGTTGTGTTTGCAGGCTCTATCACCAGCGCCCAGAACATGGTAGGCGGTATCGTAGCCACCACCCAGGCCAACGGTCGCGTCACTTTCAATGAGTGTGCGTTTACCGGTAAGATTGCCCAGACATCCACCAACACCAAGGCAACAGCTGTGACTGTAGGCGGTCTGGTAGCAACCTGTGGTCCTTCGACCTTTACCGGCTGCTATAGCGACGGTGAGATTAATATTTCCGATAGCGAGTTTGCCACAAATGTAGCCGGATTCATCGGCAATGCCTCAGGCAACAAGACTGATGGTCTATACTCCTTCACCAACTGCTACAACGCTACTCCTATTTCGGCAGCCGGAAAAGTTGCAGGTATCGTTGCCGGAGGTCCTACTTCGTCGACTTCTGCCGCCAACTTCCAGTTTGTAATGACCGACTGTTACAATACCGGCGACATTACTTCTACTGCTACCAAGGCTGTAAGTTCGTCTTATACCGCAGGTCTGATTATGCAGTATACCCCCGGCTCAAAGTTCGTACGCTGCCACAACGAGGGCACTATTATCTCCAATAAGAATGTCTATGCCGCAGGTATTGCCGGATATATTACCGGTACACCCGGCTCGACCTCTACTCCGGCCACAGTCGAGTTTACCGACTGCTATAATGAGGGCCTTATCGTGGCCGACGGCAATCAGGGTGGCGGCATCACCGGTTATGTAAGCGGTGCTGTGACTCTTACCGGATGCTACAATACCGGCGACATCGAAGGCAATCAGATGCTCGGAGGTATTACCTCTGGATTCGCAGGTACAGGGCCGAAGCTGCTCAACTGCTACAACACAGGCAACATTACTGCAAAGGCCCAGCGTGCCGGCGGTCTGATTGCATGGGGTGCACCTACCAACGGTGTTGTCGAAGGATGCTGGAACACCGGCAATATCTCATCGACAAGCGAGGAGCAGGGTACAAAGGTGACAAGCTCTAATGAGATTGGCGGTCTGGCAGGCAGCAACGCCGCATCCTTCATCAATTGCTACAATGCCGGTACGGTCGAAGGTCTTTCGCGTGTAGGCGGTCTTGTGGGCAACACGACCAAGGGTAAGACCACATTCACCAACTGCTACAATGCAGGTAAGATTATAGCTCCTGCCGACTCATGCGGCTCGATTGTGGGCATCAGTGTCAACAACGACAAGCAGTGGACCGAGGGCAACGCTATGACCGACTGCTACTATATCGACTCCAACAACTGTGACAACGACGCCGCCACTTCGGCAAAGGCTTTCTCTGTTGCCGCTCTTGCCGCTCTTGACCTCGGCGAAGGATTTGATTCTGTCGACGACTACACATTCCCCGTAGTCAAGGGATTTGCCGACAACAACGCAGCCATGATCAATGCCGCACAGATTGTGTTCGGCGGCAATGACACTGCTGAAAGTGTAACCGGTTCGTTCCATGTCGGAGGCGCTCCCGTAGTGACCTGGTCGAGCGACTGCTCCGTGCTTTCATTCAATGAGAGCGTTGCATCGTTTACCGGCGCATTCACCGGCAAGATTCGTATTACCGCTACTGCCGGAGAACTCTCCAAGGAGTATGAGATACAGGTAAGCGCTACTTCCGGCATCGAAGATATCGATGCGTCAGGTATTGAGGTAGTCGACTCCCGCTATTTCAACGCCGCTGGTATCGAGGTAGCCGAGCCGAGCATTTCCGACGGCAATGTGTACGTAGTCGTACGCACTCTCAGCGACGGCTCAGTCAAAGTCGAGAAGGTAGTCATGAAGTAATTACTTCACGCTATACGACCTATAATCATGGCGGTGTATCCACGGCGATACACCGCCATGACTTTTAAAACACAATATTGGCTGTCCGGATTGTATTGGAGTAGAGTTATGATAACTTTTGCGTAGGATTCTATGAGGCGGGTGGTTACATTTGTTTTTTAAGCGGGAAATGGCTAATTTTGCACACATAAATGAAATACGCAATGCAAAAGGAATTTAAACGCACACTGATTACTACGGCTCTTCCATATGCCAATGGTCCGGTCCACATCGGACATCTTGCCGGTGTTTATGTGCCGGCTGATATCTACGCCCGTTATCTGCGCCTCCGTGGACAGGACGTGGTGATGGTAGGCGGAAGCGATGAGCACGGTGTGCCTATCACAATAAAGGCGCGCCGCGAGGGTGTGACTCCCCAGGATATCGTTGACCGATACCACAAGATTATTAAGGACTCGTTTGAGGAGTTGGGTATATCGTTTGATGTGTATTCCCGCACAACTTCAGAGATGCACTCGGCCACTGCAAGTGAATTTTTCCGTCGCCTTTACGACAATGGACAGTTTGTAGAGCAGACTTCTCGCCAGCTATATGACCCTGAGGCAAAACAGTTTCTTGCCGACCGCTATGTGACAGGAAAATGCCCTCATTGCGGCAACGAGCGCGCTTATGGCGACCAATGTGAGGCCTGCGGCACTTCGCTGAGCCCCGACGAACTCATCGACCCCAAGAGCGCCATCACCGGTGCGGTGCCTGAGCTGCGCGATACCCATCACTGGTATCTCCCTCTCGACCGCTGGGAAGGAAGGCTCCGCGAGTGGATTCTCGACGGACACAAGGAATGGAAGACCAACGTATACGGACAGTGCAAGTCGTGGCTCGACCTTGGCCTCAAGCCCCGCGCCGTAAGCCGCGACCTCGACTGGGGTATCCCCGTGCCCGTAGAGGGCGCCGAGGGAAAGGTGCTTTATGTATGGTTTGACGCTCCTATCGGCTATATTTCCAACACCAAGGAGATACTCCCCGACACATGGGAGACATACTGGAAGGATCCCGAGACAAGGATAATCAACTTCATAGGCAAGGATAACATCGTGTTCCACTGTATCGTGTTCCCCGCGATGCTTATGGCCTATGGCGATGGATTCCAGTTGCCCGACAATGTGCCTGCCAATGAGTTCCTTAATCTTGAAGGCGATAAGATATCGACCTCGCGCAACTGGGCCGTATGGCTCCACGAGTATCTGCGCGATTTCCCCGGCAAGCAGGATGTGCTCCGCTACGTGCTTACCGCAAATGCTCCCGAGACAAAGGACAACGACTTTACCTGGCGCGACTTCCAGGCCCGCAACAACAGCGAGCTTGTGGCGATACTCGGCAACTTCGTCAACCGTGCCATGGTGCTTACTCATAAATATTTCGATGGCGTAGTGCCCGAAATTCCCGCCGATGTCGACGCCGGACGTGCCGCTCTCACTCCTGAACTGGAGAAAGCTGCCTCCGACCTTACTGCCGCTCTTGACACATTCCATTTCCGCGACGCCCTTAAGGCCATGATGGAAATAGCGCGTATTGGCAACCGCTACCTCCAGGATATGGAGCCGTGGAAGCTCGCCAAGACCGACCTCCCTCTTACCGGAGCCATACTCAACACCGCTCTGCAGCTTTGCGGCAATATAGCTGTGGCCGCCGAGCCGTTCATGCCGTTCATGAGCAAGCGTCTGCGCGACATGCTCGGCCTTGGAGA
This sequence comes from Muribaculum sp., assembly GCF_029051885.1. Classification (GTDB taxonomy): domain Bacteria; phylum Bacteroidota; class Bacteroidia; order Bacteroidales; family Muribaculaceae; genus Muribaculum. The sequence continues at coordinate 2,704 of NZ_JAIDKI010000233.1, read as the reverse complement.
TATATCCTGGGATATGCTCGGGTCGCTCGACATTGTGGCTGCCGGCTCGCGTCTCGCCACTCCCGAACTCCTCTTCGAGAAGATTGAGGACTCTGTAATCGAAGGTCAGGTGAAGCGTCTTGAGGATATCAAGGAGCAGAACAAAATAAATTCGTGGGAGCCGGCTCCGCAGGCTGCCGATGTCGACTTCGACACATTCATGAAGGCCGACCTGCGTGTAGGCACTGTGCTCGAGTGTATAAAAGTGCCAAAGGCCGACAAACTTCTTCAGTTCCTTATCGACGACGGCATGAAGAAGCGCACCATCGTAAGCGGTATCGCACATTATTATAATCCCGAGGACCTTGTCGGCAAGCAGGTATGCTTTATCGCCAACCTCCCACCACGCAAGCTGCGCGGCATCGTAAGCGAAGGCATGATTCTGTCGGCCGAGCAGCCCGACGGCTCTCTGGTTGTGATATCACCATCGGCTCCGACAGCTCCAGGCGCTAAAATAGGCTAACCGCATCACCGCGTTTAGCAGTTGAAATACAGCTATTTCCTACATAACTCTTGTCTATGCATAAGCCAAATATTCTCATCATATATACAGGCGGCACTATCGGTATGATTGAAAATCCGCATACCCATGCACTGCAGCCGTTTGATTTCGACCATCTGATTGACAATGTGCCGAAAATCAAGATGCTCGACTATACGATAGAGAATATACAGTTTAACCCGCCGATAGATTCATCCGACATGAATCCCGACAGGTGGGTTGAGATGGCACGTGCAATAGAGGAGAACTTCGACCGTTTCGACGGATTCGTAGTGCTGCACGGCACCGACACGATGGCCTATACCGCCTCGGCTCTGTCGTTTATGCTCGAGAATCTGCATAAGCCTGTGATAATCACCGGCTCGCAACTCCCTATCGGTGAGGTGCGTACCGACGGTGAGGAGAATCTGATTACAGCCTTGCAGATAGCTGCGGCTACCGATGTCAACGGCGAGCCGATGGTGCAGGAGGTGGCCATACTCTTTGAGAACTATCTCTGGAGGGGCAACCGCTCGACCAAGATGAGCGCCGACAACTTCAATGCGTTTAAATCCAACAACTATCCCTCGCTCGCCAAGATAGGCCTCGGTATACATTTCAACGAGGAAGCTCTGATGAGAGCGCGCATCAAGCGCCCTCTCAAGGTGCGCTACGCCATGGACACCGGGGTGATGTTTGTCGACCTGCATCCCGGCATCACTGAGGACATACTCAATTATCTCCTGAATACTCCGGGAATAAAGGGTATAGTGCTACGCACGTTCGGAGCAGGCAACGCGCCTACATATCCATGGTTTATACATGCCATAAAGAGTGCTATCGACCGTGGGACAGTGATACTTAACGTTACGCAGTGTGTCAACGGCGGTGTCCATACCAAGCGTTATGTGGCCGGCGACCGTCTGGCCGCCGCCGGAGTGACTTCGGGCCACGACATGACCTCCGAGGCAGCTATCACCAAGATGATGTATCTCTTCGGAATCGGCCTTTCCGGAGAGGATGTAAGGAAATATCTGGAGTGCAATATATGCGGTGAAGTCACATTATGATTACATATCGCATTGTATCTAAGTAGGTGTTTTTGTGCTTTTTATTCAAAAAAATATGGCACATATATCTCCTATGTCAAAAAAAAGTGCGATATTTGCACCTGCAAATGCCCGCAGGGATTTTGTGGGCTCATAACTATTTGCTACCCAACAACTCAAATCATATTTTCTAATAATACAAAACAATGACTAAAGCCGACATCGTTAACGAAATATCCAAAAGCACCGGCATTGAGAAGGGCGCTGTATTGGATACCATCGAGAAGTTTATGGAGATCGTGAAGGATTCTCTCGCACATGGCGAGAATGTATACCTCCGTGGCTTCGGCAGCTTTATCGTGAAGGTTCGTTCCGAAAAGACAGCTCGCAACATCTCCAAGAATACTACCATCATCATTCCCGAGCACAAGATACCGGCTTTCAAGCCTGCAAAAGTGTTCATGGAAGAGGTTAAGTAAATCTCCCTATAAGAGCTATTCCTTTAAATCAACTATATTTATTAACTCCAAAACTGCATCAAGATGCCTAGCGGAAAGAAAAGAAAAGGTCACAAGATGGCCACTCACAAGCGCAAAAAGCGCCTGAGAAAGAATCGCCACAAGAAGAAATAAGCGCGAAGCGGTTCTTTATGAATATACACGAGAGCAAACGCTGCCACAGCGGCATTCATTATCCCGCCTGGCGCCGTTTGTTCTCTGCGTATATCACGCGTACAAAAAATTGCAATGTACGCATATCAGCATGCAGCCCTCGACCCTGTAGACTCAACTGCCTACAGAGATTTCCGGGCAGGCTGTAGCCCCTGAATCCCTCTATTACCGGCGGCAGGCGCTGACTCCGCCACCGCGCCACGCTGCCCTCTGTATCTAATCAAGGCGGAGATATTCAGATAATGAAAAGCGAACTCTTCATCGACGTTCAACCATCGGAAGTGTCAATTGCGCTTACCGAGGACAATAGGCTCGTCTCTCTTCAGAAAGAGGCGCGCAACATTGCCTATGCCGTCGGCGATATATATCTGGCAAAAGTAAAGAAACTTATGCCGGGGCTCAACGCTGCGTTTGTCGACGTAGGCTATGATAAAGACGCTTTTCTTCCTTACCTTGACCATGGC
>NZ_JAIDKI010000232.1:733-36863 GCF_029051885.1 Muribaculum sp. | reverse complement strand
ATTCCTCAATCTCTTGCTGAATTTGAAATAAATGCAAAAATATATCAACGATGTTAAACAAATTACCTCCAGTCGGTAACATTTATTATTTAACAAGCTCTTATGCCGATGCGTAAAGTATCCCTCTCTCCACTGTATATATTGACGTATATATTTACGGCATGCCAATGCCTACTTGTCACTTCGTGTATGAAATGGGATTACGGTGAAGAAGAGGAATTCACCATACCTCCCCATGGCCTGTTTATCACCAACGAAGGCAACTACCAGTATGGCAATGCCACACTATCCTACTATGACCCTGCGACCAATACTGTAGAAAACGAACTGTTTTTCCGGGCTAACGGATACCGGCTCGGCGATGTGGCCCAGTCAATGACTATCCACGACGACAAAGGCTGGATTGTAGTAGACAATTCTCATGTTATATTCGCAATAGACACCCGCACCCTGAAAGAAACCGGGCGCATCGAGGACTTTACAGCCGCACGATACATCCATTTTATAAGCGACACAAAAGCCTATGTAACCCAGCTATGGGACAACCGGATATTCATAATCAATCCATCCACATATTCCATCACGGGCTATATCACTGTGCCAGGCATGGAGGCGGGCAACGGGTCGACCGAACAGATGGTGCAATACGGTAAATATATTTACTGCACATGCTGGAGCTATCAGAACAGTGTAATAAAAATAGATACCGAAACCGACCGCGTTGTCGATAAACTGACCGTAGGCATACAGCCATCATCGATTGCCATTGACCGTAACAACAAGCTATGGGTACTTACCGATGGCGGATACGAAGGCAGCCCCTATGGATACGAAGCTCCTACAATCTGCCGTATTGACGCAGAGTCATTCACTATCGAGAAGCGCTATACCATGCGCCTCGGCGAATCGCCGTCAGAACTTCAGCTCAACGGCGCACGCGACACTCTGCTCTGGATAAATGGAGGGATATGGAATATGGACATCAGCGCCGACGCCCTCCCTGTAGCGCCTCTTATCGAGGAGCGGGCCACAATCTACTACGGTCTGACGGTGAATCCTGACAACGGAGAGATATATGTGGCCGATGCGATAGATTACCAACAGAGAGGCATCATATACCGCTATAACGCTCATGGCACACTTATCGACCAATTTTACGCAGGTATAAATCCGGGTGCATTCTGCTGGAACTGAATTCTGCGACAAACTCCAATAGCATGTTTGACATATCCGCCCCACTCCGCTTTTTAAAAGGATTACTCCTCCTCACAGCCATATCGATTCCGACAATTGCCTCAGCTCAAAAGACCTATCGTCTCGGCGAAGTAATCTACACCGCCAAGCGGCCAATGAAAGATATCGGCATTCAGAAAACAGTTCTCGACTCATCAATGCTTAAAGAAAATATAGCATTGTCAATGGCCGATGTACTGACATTCAATTCTTCCATTTTCGTAAAAAGCCACGGACGCGCCACACTGTCGACCGTAGCATTCCGAGGCACATCGCCAAGCCACACACAAGTAACATGGAACGGAATGCGCATAAACAGCCCGATGCTCGGCATGACCGATTTCTCCACAATCCCTTCGTTTTTTATCGACAAGGCATCCCTGCTACACGGCACATCGTCGGTAAACGAAACCGGTGGCGGACTGGGTGGTCTCGTAAAACTGGCCACATCGTCAGACATACAAGATGGGCTCGGATTGCAGTATGTACAGGGAATAGGCTCATTCAGCACTTTTGACGAATTTGCCAAAATCACCTATGGAAGTGACAAATGGCAAATATCAACACGCGCCGTATATTCATCATCACCCAACGACTATACATATACAAATCATGACAAGAAGCTGAATATATACGACGACAACCACAATATCATAGCTCAGTATCATCCCAAGGAACGTAACCGAAACGGCTCGTTCAAGGATTTCCATCTGCTTCAGGAAGTATATTACAACACTCTGCATGGCGACCATTTCGGACTAAATGCATGGTATACAAGTTCAAACCGCGAACTGCCATTGCTGACAACCGACTATGGAGAGTCGGACTTCGAAAACCGTCAACGCGAGCAGACCATACGTGGCATACTCTCATGGAATCATATCAAAAGTTCGTGGAAAGCAGGTGTGAAAGGCGGGTATATACACACATGGATGGCTTATGACTATCGACGGGAGACAGCCAATGACAACTGGACCACCATGACCCGTTCACGCAGCCACATAAACACCTTTTATGCTCAGGCCGAAGGCGAATATACTCCCTCGCGAAAATGGTATTTTACAGCCAATATGTCGGCACACCAGCAATTCGTACGCAGCGAAGACCGCAACATACAACTCCAGGATAATAACCGCGCCATAATAGGATATGACAAGGGGCGGATTGAACTTTCCGGTGCATTATCGGCAAAATGGCAACCATGCGAACGGATTGGCATGTCGGCCGTCATACGCGAAGATATGTATGGCAGCACATGGGCACCGCTGATACCGGCATTTTTCATTGACGGAATTGTATCACACACCGGCAATATCACATTAAAAGGGTCAATATCCCGCAACTACCGCTTCCCTACCCTCAACGACCTGTATTTTCTGCCCGGAGGCAATCCTGACCTTAAAAGCGAGCATGGTTTCAGCTATGACTTCGGAGCAACATTCAGCATAGGAAATCCCGGAGTATTTTCCATTGACGGAGGTGCGACATGGTTTGACAGCTATATAAACGACTGGATAATCTGGCTACCGACGACAAAGGGATTCTTTTCTCCACGAAATGTAAAAAAAGTACACGCATACGGCATAGAGACAAAGGTCAATATGGGTATACAACCGTTTAAAGGCTGGTTCTTAGACATCAACGCGTCATACTCATGGACCCCGTCGATAAATGTCGGAGACAAAATGTCGGAAGCCGACCAATCCATCGGCAAACAGCTCCCATATGTACCACGCCATTCGGCGTCTCTGACAGGAAGGCTGTCGTGGCGTTCATGGGCATTTCTGTACAAGTGGGTTTATTATTCACGGCGTTTCACCATGTCAAGCAACGAATATACCCTGACCGGACACCTCCCCGAGTACTTCATGAACAATATATCCCTTGAAAAAAATTTCTCGTTCCGGCCGGCCGACCTGTCTTTGAAACTTGCCGTAAACAATCTGTTCAACGAAGACTATCTCTCAGTATTGTCGCATCCAATGCCCGGAATAAATTTTGAATTTTTCATCTCGATTACTCCAAAATTACCTACTAAAAAATAGTCAACCGCCAATAGCAGAAAGTCAATTATATCCTACACTGATTTTTTCGCGAAACTGCTTTGGACTTATTCCGGTAATCCGCTTAAACATTCTGGAAAAATGCTGCGGATATTGAAATCCAAGGTCGTATGCCACGATACTTATGTCATCATTCGTGGTAGCCAACTGCTGTTTGGCAAATTCAATAATACGGAGTGATATTAGCTCTTGTGCAGTCTTGCCTGTCTCTTTTTTGACCAGGTCGCCGAAATAGCCGGGTGTCAGGTTCACTATCTCGGCAAAGTAATTCACAGTCGGCACTCCATCCTTGCCATGACCGTCAGCATAGTATTCCTTCAATGCCTTTTCAAATTTTGTCAGCACATCCGAATTAACCTTACGGCGTGTTATGAACTGACGCTCATAAAATCTTGACAAATAATCAAGAAGCACCTGAATATGACTGGCCACAATCTCAGCTGTGTGATTGTCGACAGGATGCTCTATCTCGTTTTTTATATGGTCAAGACATTCGATAAACAGTCTCCTCTCATCCAGCGACAAATGCAATGCCTCTCGCTGTGAATAGTCAAAAAAACTATAATTTTTAATCTTAGCAGCAAGTGGAGTGCCATAAATAAGATCAGGATGAAACATCAGTCCGATGACATCGGGAGCCAACTCGTCAGTCTCCGACTCCACTCCTATGATATGCCCCGGAGAAAAACTCACCACCGTGCCCTCCTGATAATCATATGCCTGTCGACCATATTTAAGAGTACAACTGACACCATTTTTAAGATACAAGGCATAAACCCCATAGTCCATCTGTATATGATTTACTACGCGGGTAGCTTCAGTAAGATTCAGCACAGTCACCAAAGGGTGGCGTGTCTCCAGCCCATACAGCTTGTTGTAAGCATCTATGGAATCAAGTTTTACTATTATGGAATCATGTTTCATAGTGCAAAAATAATCATTTCCGGGCTAAAATGATTTAGCGTCCGCAATACTGGTATGTATTACCCGAATTGTGGTATAGCGCCGGGATATTTAGTTACGAAATTTGCAATCAGAAAATCATCAATGCCCGATTTATAATGAACCGATTAATAATACTTATATCATTAATTATTGCTGGAAATTTCGTATCAAAATCTCAAAATATGAACAATCAGAATACCAGTACAGCCATTGCGCCATGCGAGAGACTTGTCCTGACGCAGGAGTGGGACAAAGTTTTCCCGAAAAGCGACAAGACAGACCATCGCAAAGTGACATTTGTGAATCGATACGGCATTACCCTTGCCGCTGATATGTATACACCAAAAGGCATTACCGGAAAGCTCCCCGCCATTGCTGTCAGCGGACCATTCGGCGCCGTAAAAGAACAAAGTGCCGGCCTGTACGCCCAACAACTTGCCGAACGTGGATTTATCACCATCGCATTCGACCCGTCATTCACCGGAGAAAGCGGGGGACAGCCGCGACGAGTTGCATCGCCCGACATAAATACAGAGGATTTCTCGGCCGCAGTCGATTTCCTGTCGGCCCAACCTGACATAGACCCCGAGCGGATTGGCATACTCGGCATCTGCGGCTGGGGCGGAATCGCAATCCAGGCTGCAATAAATGATCCACGAATCAAAGCCACGGTAGCCTCTACTATGTATGATATGACTCGAGTCACCGCCAATGGCTATTTCGATGCCGACAACTCAAAAGACAAGCGCAATGTCATACGTGCCACTTTGGCCGCACAGCGCACGGAGGACTACCGCAACAGTTATTACCGGCGAGCCGGAGGAGTAGTCGATCCCCTACCCGACGATGTGCCACAGTTCGTAAAAGAATATCATGCCTACTACAAGACTCCAAGAGGATATCATGTACGCTCCGGCAACTCTACCGACGGATGGAACTCGACTTCGTCTCTGCCGTTCACGAACTTCAGGTTTTTCCAGTATGCGGACGAACTCGACAATGCGGTAATGATTGTGCATGGCGAGAACGCACATTCACGATATTTCGGTGAGGACACCTTCAAGCTACTGCACGGCGATAACAAGAAACTACTGATTGTAGCAGATGCCAGCCACTGTGACTTGTATGACAATCTTGAAAAAATTCCGATGAATCAGATTGCGGAATTCTTCAATAAATGGATGCCGATAAATAATTGAGCAATGACAACAAAAGAATTTATCGAGACAATGGACTCCGGCAGGCTCATTCCTGCCGGAAGTCCGATTCATGCTAAAATGCATTCCCTAAGCCAGGAAGCGATACGCATCACCATGGAGATAAACACCGCATTTCATTCCCATGAAGAGATTATCGAGCTGATGTCGGAACTAACAGGTGCACGTGTAGATGAGAGCCTTGGCCTGTTTCCGCCATTTTATACTGACTGCGGGAAAAATATCCGCATCGGCAAACGTGTGTTTATCAACTCCGGCTGCAAATTTCAGGACCAAGGAGGAATAACAATCGGCGATGACGTGCTCATCGGACACAACTGTGTGATAGCGACCCTTAACCATGCCATGGATCCCGACCATAGAGGTGATATGATTCCGGCGCCAGTAAAAATCGGCGACAAAGTATGGATCGGAGCTAATGTCACAATTCTCCAAGGAGTCGAAATTGGTGACGGGGCTATAATCGCCGCAGGCGCTGTCGTCAATAAAAATATCCCTCCACGGACAGTTGCCGGAGGCGTCCCGGCGAAAATCCTGAAAAATTTGCAGTAATGTACCGCCTTCCAATCATTATATCAGTCTTAATCCTCTCCATATCTGCCGCATGCCACAATCCCGTAGACAAAAATAAGGATAAGATAACAGAAGAGACCAATATGGAACTCCCCGACTCAAATCCTGACAGAATGCCATCAAACTGTGCAAAAGAGAAGATGCAGCCAGATGGCATTGTCCGACTTTCAAAGATAGAAATATATCCGGAATGCATCAGCGAATACATCGACTATGCTAAAGAAGTCGGAGAAATATCGCTGCGCACTGAGCCTGGCGTACTTACCATGTACGCCATCTGCGAAAAGGATAATCCATGTATGGTTACAATTCTCGAAACATACGCAAGTAAAGATGCCTACGAGAAGCACATTGCCTCGGAGCATTTTCAAAAATACAAACGGTCAACCATAAAAATGGTAAAATCTCTCAAACTCGTTGACCAGACTCCTCTCAATCAAGCCAACAAAATAGTAAACTTCATCGAGTGAAGATTGCCTAAGGAAATTATATACTATAACCGACCAATTGCCTGTAAATGAGAAAAACAGCAACGACCCTACTGATGATATTTGTATCGGTATTGACTTCAAATTTTATTATGGCACAACAAAAAATAGTTCAGACAGCAGGACGCCAACAGCTTGGTGATTTCGCCCCGGTATTCGCTCATCTTAACGATGACATCCTTTTTGGAGAAGTGTGGAGCCGCAATGACCTTCTTTCATTGCGCGACCGCAGTCTTGTGACAATCACATCACTTATCTCACAAGGCATTACCGACAGTTCACTGACATTCCATCTTCAGGAAGCGAAAAATAACGGTATAACCCGCACCGAAATCTCTGAAATCATAACTCATATCGCATTCTATGCAGGCTGGCCAAAGGCATGGGCTGCTTTCCGTCTTGCAAAAGATGTGTGGAACGATGATATAAAAGGTGATGATGCAAAGTCTGAATTTGCCCGTTCAATGATATTCCCGATTGGCGAACCGAATACATCATATGCAAAATATTTCATCGGCAACAGCTATATAGCCACGATTTCAGACTCACAGATACCATTTGCCAATGTGACGTTTGAGCCGGGATGCCGCAACAACTGGCACATACACAAGGCAGATACCGGTGGCGGTCAGATGCTCGTAGGAGTTGGCGGCCGCGGCTGGTATCAGGAAGAAGGCAAACCTGCGGTCGAGATACTACCCGGCACAGTAATCCACATACCGGCCAATGTAAAGCACTGGCATGGAGCCGCAAAAGACTCATGGTTCGCACATCTTGCATTCAGTATTCCCGGTGAAAACAGTGAGAACATATGGCTTGAGCCGGTGACCGAAGAAGAATATGACAGCCTATAGAAATTATGTAATCCGGAGATTGAACACCAATAGTATTCATCTCCGGATTACATGATTAGGCAAGTTTAATTATTACTTGGTGTACGCATCAGGAAGCACGGGCATCGCTCCATTGCAGGTGCACACAAATGCCGAAGTATCTACAGCTCTGCGGTGAGCCTCAGCCACAGGCATGCCTTTCAGCACACAAGATATGAATGCCGCAGTAAACGAATCGCCGGCACCTACCGTATCGGCCACCTCAACCTTGGGAGTAGGCAGGAATGATACATTACCGGGGGTAAATACATAGCTGCCATTGATACCACATGTAAGAATAAGCATCTTAAGATTGTATTTTCCCAGGAGAATCCAGCATTTATCCTGAAGGTCAATGCCGGGATAGCCGAACATGCGGCTTACTGTGACCAGTTCCTCATCATTAATTTTAAGAATATTGCAGTGCTCCATTGATTTGCAGAGAATCTCTTTATTGTAGAATCCCTGGCGCAAGTTCACATCAAATACCACCAGAGTATCCTCATTCTTGGGCATAGTGTCAAGGAAGCGGTTAATAGTCTCGCGTGACACTACATTACGCTGAGCCAGCGAACCGAAGCATACAGCTTTTGCATTTTTTGCAAGAGCCTCAAGCGATGGAGTCCATGGGATATTGTCCCAGGCGACATTCTCTTTTATCTCATATTGGGGCACTCCGGCCTGATCTATTTCGACCTGCACGGTGCCGGTAGGATAAGGCACCTTTTCGATAAGCTGACGGAGTCCTTTTGTAGTAAAATTCTCGAGTATCTCATCGCCAAGCGCGTCATCACCTACAGCGCTTACTACACAACTCGGCAGACCGAACTGCGATACATGATAGGCAAAATTGGCAGGCGCGCCTCCGATTTTCTTTCCTTCGGGGAGAACATCCCACAGGGCCTCTCCCATTCCTACTACTACATTGTTGTTCATAATAATGGTATTAAAATATTTATTGGGGTAACTTTATTTCTTTATTTTCATTGTATAGTACATGAGATATATCACTCCGGCTGTCATCACGGCGACCGCACCGCCCTGTCCTACAGCATCAGCGGCAAAGCCCATAGCAAGGGGAAAGACAGTGCCTCCGAACAAACCCATTATCATCAGTCCGGACACTTCGTTTTTCTCATTAGGCGATGTATTGAGAGCCTGCGCGAATACGACCGAGAAAACATTAGAATTGCCAAAGCCGATAAGACCGATACCTATATACAGGGCTGTAAGAGTGTCACACACGAATAGCATCCCCATAGCCACAAGCATCATTGCGACACTGAACCCGAAGAACAGTCTGGGAGACACCGAGCGCAATATAAACGCGCCGAGGAAACATCCGGCTGTACGGAAAATGAAATATATACTTGTCGCGAAACCGGCCTCCTCAAGAGGTAATCCGATGCGCTCCATGATAATTTTGGGGGCAGTGGTATTGGTGCCGACATCAATACCGACATGACACATGATACCGATAAAACACAACAGAATAAACGGCCGCCCGAGCAGTTTGATGCACTCACCTATGCCTGAGGCTTTGTCGGGACGTTCCTCCTGTATTGGAGTTGCACCAAGTACCGATATCGACAAGAAACTTACAACGGCATAAATGATAAAGAGCGACCTCCAGCCAAGACCAAATGTAGGTATAGCGGTAGTGGCACCCCATGCTGCGATAATCGGCGCAAGAAACGAGGCTATAGCCTTCACAAACTGTCCGAAAGTAAGAGTCGACGCAAGTTTGTCGCCACTTATAAGATTAGTAACAAGTGGATTAAGAGATGTCTGCATTACAGCATTACCGATACCGAGCAACGAGAATGAAATTAGCATGATGGCATAACTGTCGCCAAGCGCCGGTATGAACAAAGACACAGCTGTTATCACCAGACTTATGAGTACTGTCTTTTTACGCCCGATTTTATTCATCAGCATGCCGGTAGGCACTGAGAAAATCAAGAACCAGAAAAAGACAAGCGACGGGAAAAGATTTGCCTCCGAGTCGGAGAGAGCAAGATCTTTCTGTACATAATTTGAAGCTGTGCCTACGAGGTCGACAAAACCCATTGCAAAAAAGCATAGCATTACCGGCACAATCTGCATCAGTGAAGTTTTGCGGTCCACGGCAAGCGGTTGTGATATTTCCATATGATTTAGTTTATTCTACTGTTATAATTGATAATTTCAGTCATTGATATCCTTTATAGAGAATATTCTGAGATTCCTTATATCTGCCTTTCCACCATCCGCGCTGAAAGAAATACGATTGTAAGGAGCAGTAGGGAACACCAGATTGGTCATAGCGAATTTTCCGTCAGCTTCAAAAACCTCTATACTTGACCTATCGACAAATATACGCAGTTTTAGAGTTGAATCCTCGTCTGAAAATGTCGGTGCGACAGTTACTGCAGGGAAATCCTGGCTGAAATCAGTAACTCCACTCTTGCGGCGATCAAAAGTAAAAGTACTTTCCGACGGATTATAAACCATATCTACATAATCTCCTTCATCATTCGACAGCATTACCGACACAGGAGCTCCTTTGCGTGAATCAATGTCAAGAAGAATCTCACATATTCCATCGTTGTCGGCAGGAAGTGATATTTTCCGGGGATTCTTACCGGCAGATAACTTACTATGACGGCTTACAAGACGGTCGCGGAGCATATCAACTTCAGGAGATGGCACTGTCGATACGTATATCTGTCCGTCAGTTGCCTTGAACAACCCCATCTCTCTCGGAAGAGTGTTGGCGCTACGGAACTGCATGGTGGGCACCTCTGCCGCATACTGCCAGTTGCTCATCCAGCCTATTACAGTACGACGGTTGTCGGGAGCATCGCTCCAGCTTACTGTAGCATAATGGTCCTTGCCGAAATCCATCCATTTGGTAGGCACATTTCCCTCGTCATCCTTGTCGGGAGTAAAAGTATTGCCGTCAAAATCGCCAATGAAATATTGGGTGGCACTACCTCCGAACGGGCCACCGGGATTGATATTGCATATCAGCATCCACTTCTTTTCTTCGGTGCCATCTACTGAGAGTTCAAACAAATCAGGGCATTCCCATACACCGTCCTGAGCTCCAAGACCTTTCCCGAACGCACTGCTCAATGTCCAGTTTTTCAGATCCGGCGACCGGAATATCAGCATCTCGTGATCAAGAGCATGGGCAAGCAGCAGATTCCATTCTCCTGTAGCAGCATTCCAGAACATATTTGGATCGCGGGCCTCGCTTTCAAGAGTGATTACAGGATTTCCGGGATATATCTCAAATGTGGCTCCATTGTCTTTACTGTGGGCAAGACTCTGAATTTGGCTTGCTGCCGCCGAGGTGTATAGCGAGACTATCGCGTCATTGCCAAAGCCGGCGGTATTGTCCGGGTCGAGAACCGAGCTGCCGCTGAAAACAGCACCAAGGCCATTGGCTTCTATAGCAAGAGGATGATGAGTCCAGTTAATAAGGTCAGTTGACGACGAGTGGCCCCATGTCATATTCTGCCACTTCGAACCGTAAGGATTATACTGATAATACAGATGCCACACACCGTCTTTATACACCATACCGTTGGGGTCGTTCATCCATCCATACAGAGGTGTATGATGGAAAGCCGGACGATATTTCTCACGATTGGATGTATCGAATGTATCGGAAACTACAAAACGGCTCCAGCATGCATCTTCCTTAGCCTCCCTTACTGTGGAGCGGCTCTGTGATGTTACCACATTGAGCACTACGTCATGTCCACTGTAGTCTTCAAGCGATAAAGGTACATAATAATCGACCTTCGACTTTGCGAGACGCACATATACAGTCTTTTCAAGTTTACCATCGACAACCACATTGACCGTAGCATCGTCATTGCTCTCCTGCACAGGCATCAACAGAAATCTTTTTCCGCTATCAACCCTCACCAGAGTATTGTTTACTCCAAGGTGATTTACGGTCACTCCGTCAGCCGCACATACTACCGACGGAAACAGCGCGGAAGCGCCGGCCATCAGGCATGAAAGACTTAACTTTATTATTTTTTCCATATTAAATATACTAATGGGTGGTAAAAATTTCAGGTTAATGCAAAACTAAAACAATCTTTTTTCCATGGAATAAAGTTCCTGTTGACAACGGAACTGTTATGTATCGTATCCGCTGCGTTTCCATACTGCAAAACTACTATATTGCCCAATTTCAGCCTATAAAAAATCGTGCATTGTCTATTAAATTCGTTGTATGCACATCATTTTTATTATCATAAGCACTGTTTTTCATATGATTATCAATATCTTTGCAGTGTTGATTACCTTATATGCGCAATTCTCATGAAAAAGTTGTCTATATACCTGTTTATTATCACATTTCTCACCACCGTTCTTGCAGCATGTTCCGACAGCAGAATATATAAAATCGGAGTCTCACAATGCAGCCAGGACGACTGGCGCTCAAAAATGAACGATGAGATAAACCGTGAAATAATGCTCCATGAAGACGCGGAAGTCGAAATACGCTCGGCCGACGACAGCAACCGGAAACAGATTTCCGACATACGCTACTTCGCCGACAATGATTTCGATATAATAATCATATCGCCCAACGAAGCAAAGGCACTCACTCCAGTAATTAAAGAGGTGTATGAATCAGGCATACCTGTAATAATATTCGACCGAAACATCATCGACGATTCATATACAGCACATATTGGTGTTGATGACAAAAGTATAGGCAGGGGAGCAGCTCATTATGCATTCCACATACTGGCCGACTCCCCAAAAGTCATAGAGATATACGGGCTGCGCGGCTCCACTCCCGCCGAAAACCGCCATGACGGATTTGCAGAGGAACTGACTGCCGGAGGAGGCAAAATCATAGCCAGTGAGCCAGGCAACTGGAACAAAGAAGAGGCAATACCCATTGCTGACTCATTAATACAGGCACATCCGGAAGCCAACCTCATATACGCCCACAACGACCGAATGGCAATCGGTGCATCGGAAGTGGCACAGAGGCTTGGACGAGATGACATAAAGATAATAGGAATAGATGCTGCTCCAGAAATAGGCATACGAGCTGTTGCCGACAGCATAATAGATGCTACTTTCCTATATCCCACTGAGGGCCACCGGCTTATACAGACGGCTCTCGCCATACTTAAAGGAGAGCCGTATCAGCGTGAAGTACAGATACCGGCATCATCGGCTGTCGACCTCTCAAATGCCGACATTCTATTACTTCAGAATGAGGCGCTTACGGAAGAGACCCGAAAAATGAAACTTCTGAAAGAGAAAATTGATGACTATTGGGCCAAACATTCCTCACAGACATCACTTTTCTATGCGAGTATAGCCATAATAGTGCTGCTTTTTGGAGTATTCTTCCTTGTACTCAGGTCATTCTGGCAACACCGCCGCCATCAGATGGCGCTTATGGAACGCAACAGACTCCTGGAAGAGCAACGCGACATGCAAAAGTCACTGAACGAAAAGCTGCAGGAAGCAACGCAATCAAAACTGATGTTTTTCACCAACGTATCCCACGATCTGCGCACTCCTCTCACCCTTATAGCCGAGCCTGTGTCACAGCTTGCCGATGCAAAAAATCTTACTCCTCAGCAACACACCCTTATTAAAATTGCCGACAAGAATGTAAAAATTCTCCGTCGACTTATCAATCAGATACTTGATTTCCGCAAGTATGAAAACGGCAAACTTGACCTGCATCTGTCTGAAATAGATTTCGGACACGCTATAACCGAATGGATGGAATCATTCTACGCCGTCGCCCGAAAACGCGACATCAAGCTGTCGCTTGACGCCCCCGATGGCGTCCCGGTCACAGGAGCATTTGATGCAGAAAAAATCGAGAGAGTATTTTTCAATCTGATTTCCAACGCATTTAAATACACCCCCGACAACGGGTCCATACAAGTGTCATACAGTGTGGCAGATGACCGCCTTACACTTAAGGTAGCCGACACCGGCGAGGGCATCAGCCAACGTGATCTCGGCAACATATTCGACCGTTTCTACCAGGCCGACCGCATACATCCAAGAGGCTCAGGTATAGGATTATCGCTGGTAAAGGCTTTTGTCGAACTACATGGAGGCTCAATCTCGGTAAAGAGCGCTCTCAACGAAGGGTCGGTATTTACTGTCGAGCTTCCCCTGCGACACATATCCGACACAACCGTTCCTACGGAAAGGAACATCACACCCGAAGATGTGTCCACAGAATTGACCGGAATCGACACCGAACAGACTTTTGATGCGGAAAAGCCTCTCATTCTGGTTATTGACGACAACAAAGATATAATCCGACTCGTAAGCGAGCTCCTCAATACATCATACAATATTATAACTGCCACCAACGGACGCGAAGGCATAAGAATGGCCACAAAATATGTGCCTGACCTTATCATATGTGATGTGATGATGCCTGTGATGGACGGCATGGAATGCTGCCGCCGCATCAAGGAAGAGATATCCACATCACACATACCGATACTCATGCTTACCGCATGCTCCCTGGATGAGCAGAGGATACAGGGATATGACAACGGTGCCGACGGATATCTTGCAAAACCGTTCAGCGGAGCCGTGCTCACATCAAGATGCGCATCACTCATATCCAACCGCAAGCGCATAAAAGAGATATGGAGCGGAGACAATGCCACTGCGATATCTATGGCCAAAAATATGTCACCCGATGAGCAGACTACGGCAAACAAACCGGCATTGCCGGTATCCGATATCGACAATGATTTCTATCGCCGGTTCATAGAGATACTAAAGGCCGATATGGGCAATTCAGAATTGAATGTCGACAAAATTGCATCAAAGATGGGACTTGAGCGCTCTCAATTCTACCGCAAGATAAAAGCCCTGACCAATTATTCTCCTGTAGAACTGATAAGACGCATACGATTGAAACACGGTCATAACCTTATCGTATCAACCGACAAGACCATCAGCGAGATTGCTTATGAAACCGGATTCTCGACTCCGGCCTATTTCACCAAATGTTATCGCGATGCCTACGGAGAAACACCTACCGAAGTACGCAATCGATTGAGTAAATAACACTCAGTCAGATTGGTACATGCATCACGACACCCGCCAGCTCATCATACCATAGGCGATATGCGCCTATGGTACAGCTATTTAGCAACATCAGACGCATATCATCACTTTTGTTGCATACTCTGTCAAAAATCGTGTGACACACGGATTTTGATAATCAGCGCAACATCCATTATATGCTGCACCGTATTGTGCGAATTAAATTTGCAGCAGAAAAATTTACCAACCAAGTATCAACATGAAAAAACAAATCCTCAGTGCGGTTTTGCTATTTATCGTTGCAATTGCTGCACAAGCACAAAACATCACGGTGCATGGAACAGTTCTTTCCAAAACCGATGACGAGCCTCTGATTGGCGCAAGTATTATTTCAGATGTGAAAGGAACATTAGGCGCCGCAACCGATTTCGACGGCAACTTTACCATGACAGTTCCCGAGGGCTCACATATAACAGTATCCTACGTTGGCTACACGACAAAGAAAATAGCCGCCGAGCCCAAGATGACCATATATCTTGAAGAAGATGCCGCATTACTTGAAGAAGTTGTGGTTGTCGGCTACTCATCCGAAAAGAAATCCGACCTCACCGGTTCGGTCTCTGTTGTAAAGATGAAAGATGTTGCCGACACCCCGACGGGCAATGTGATACAATCCTTGCAGGGACGTGTAGCGGGCATGAATATCACCACCGACGGTACACCGGGCGGACTGAGCACAGGCACATCCATCCGTGGCGCATCATCATTCCGTAGCGATGCCAATGGCCCGCTTTACGTTATCGACGGTGTGATGACCCGCGAGAATCCGGGCACAATCCTCAACAGCAACGATGTAGAGTCAATCCAGGTGCTTAAAGACGCGGCATCCGCATCAATCTATGGAGCACAGGCCGCCAACGGTGTGATTATCATCACCACCAAACGTGCTAAAAAAGGCGAATGCCGTGTGACCTTCGATGCCACTCTCACCTTACAGACCTACCAGAGCGGACTTGACATGCTTAATGCCGACCAGTGGGGAGAGGTATACTGGTCAGCCTACAAATATTCATACGGAACTACACCCAATTCCGAGCTTTACGGCAACGGAAGTACTCCCAGGCTACAGCCTTACACCAATCTCAACGGCGTAATCGTAAACCCTCAGAATACAGATTGGGAAAAAGAGATACACCGCACAGCCCTCATGCAGACATATAGCATCGGTATCTCCAAAGGCGATGAAAACGGTTCTTCATCTCTCTCAGTAAGCTGGCTCGACCACGACGGTATCATCAAAGGCTCCGACTTCCAGAAAGCAAACACCCGCTTCAGCTCCGACTACGGATTTCTCAACAACCGTCTGCGTGTCGGCGGCAATGTGACTGTCAACTGGTGGCGTCAGCACAACGCCCCCGGCGGAATCGAAGAAAATGCAATCAAGATGCATCCTGCCCGTACGGTCTACGACTCAGAAGGCAATTACAACGACCAGGTAGCATTCGGCCTGAACGACACACCCAATATCATGCGTCAGATTGAAGAGGAAGGCAACAACAAACGTGAATACTGGCGCGTGTTTGGAAATGCATACCTCTCGGTAGAGCCCATTAAAAACCTCATACTGAAAACTAATTTCGGTGTAAACTACCACAACGGCAACGACAAGATATTCACTCCCGCCAACCTTCGCGACAACACCAACAACCTCTACCAGTATTCAAGCAAGACCACCGACTGGGTATGGACCAATACCGCCCAGTACAATGCCGACTTTGGTAAAAACTCCATAATGGCACTTGTCGGCATAGAGGCAAAGCGCAACCACTTCGAGGATATGTTCGGAGAGGGAAAAGGCCTTGAGATTGAAGATCCCAACTATCTGTATCTCGGCAACGTCACTGCTAATAAAAACACCGGTTCAGGCGCATCAAACTACTCTATGTTCTCCGTGTTCGGCAAAATCAACTATAGCTGGGACAACAAATACCTTATTTCATTCACTCTACGCCGCGACGCATCATCACGTCTGTCGACAGCCCACAACTACGACTGGTTCCCCTCTGTCTCAGCAGGATGGCGTATCTCGCAGGAGAGCTTCATGGAAGCTACACGCTCATGGCTCAGCGACCTTAAAATACGCGGTGCATATGGTGTCAACGGCAACGACATCATAGCCAACGACGCCTTCTATGCCAAATATGCAATGGATCTCGACCGTGCCGCATACGCAATCGGCGGAGGCAACACTCTGCTCCCCGGAGCACTCCGCTCGCGCAGCACCAACCCCGACCTCACATGGGAAAAGACATATCAGACCAACTTCGGCTTCGATGCCTCACTCTTCAATCACAAACTCGCTCTATCATTTGACTACTTCCACAAGAAGACCGACAATATGCTCGTAGAAAAGCCCTACATCGCCACAATCGGCGAAGGCGGATACTGCTGGTACAATGGTGGCTCGATGGTGAATAAAGGCGTGGAGATTACAGCCGAATGGCGCCAGTCGATCAACAAGGACTTCAGTTTCAGCATAGGCCTGAACGCTACCGTAATGAAAAACGAAGTCACAGATCTGATGGATGACATATACTACACATGGGGCGGCGGTAACGGCATCGACAAAAGTATCGTCGGACAATCACTCGGCTCATGGATGGGCTACAAGACCGAAGGCATATTCCGCACCCAGGAAGAAGTGGACGCATATAAGGAAAAATATCGTGTAAGTTTCGGCAATCCCGCAGTAGGACGTGTACGGTATGTCGACACCAACGGCGACGGTGAAATCAACGACCGCGACCGCACATGGCTCGGAACCGATTTACCAAAAGCACAGTTCGGCCTCAATCTCGGAGCCAACTGGAAAGGTTTCGACCTCAGTCTATTCTTCAACAGCATCATACGCGATGCGTGGAACAATTCCAAATACTATACCGACTTCTTCCCCCTGTGGACAGGCAACCATGGCACTCAGCTGCTTGACGCCGCAAACTCATACGACCGCTTTCTCCAGACCGGCTATTATGATTCCGACGTACCCGCTCCGGCTGTCGACAACTCAAACACCGAGAATGAAAGTTCGGAATACTTCATCGAAGACGGCTCATTCATACGCCTGAAGACACTCTCTCTTGGCTACACATTGCCCGAGAAGCTACGCAAGACCCTTCGCCTGCAGAACGCACGTGTATATTTCCAGGCTCAGAATCTCCTGACTCTTACCAAATACTCCGGAGCCGACCCCGAAGGTCTCGGATATCCCTACGCCCTACCCCGCCAATACACTTTCGGCATACAGTTTGGCTTCTGACACACTCCAAATTCTCAAATATTACTATAATGAAACTGAAAAATATATTACCGATTGCACTTATCGGCCTCTCATTAAGTGCTTGCAGCGACGACTTTCTGGAAAATAAACCTCAAGGCCCGCTATCCGACGCAAATATTAATGATCCCGAGGCTGTCGACCTTCTCGTCCACGGAGCATACGCCACATTCGGATGCCGCTATGCCGACTCCAATGATCCTCACTGGTTTCCCGTGACAAACTGGAGCTACGGAGAAGTACGTGCCGACAATGCCTACAAAGGTGGTGGCGGCGAGACCGATGCCTGGGAAATACACGATATGGAAACTGCGAAAATCCAGCCCAACAACGGATTTCTTGATGGAAAGTGGTTTAACGTATATTGCGGCATATCACGTTGCAATTCCGCAATACGGGCACTCAACAAAGTCGATGAGACTATAATCCCGGAAAAAAACACCCGCATTGCCGAAATTCGCGTAATCCGCAGCCACTGGTACTTCGAGCTTGTGCGCCTGTTCAACCGTATCCCCTATATGGATATCGACTTACCTGAAATTGAATATCAATACGTGCGCAACGATGAATTCTCACGCGAGCAGCATCTTGACCGAATCGCAAAGGATCTCCTCGACGCAGCCGAGAATCTACCTGACAACCAAAGCGAAATAGGTCGTATCAACCGCCGTATAGCTCTTGCCTACGCAGCCAAGGTCAAACTTTATCAGGCGTATGAACAGGACCCGCAGACTAATGCCGTAACCAATATCAATAAAAACCTCATGGGTGAGGTTGTGGAGCTTATCGATAAGGTTCAGGGATATCAGCTCCTTGATGACTTCCAAAAGCTCGATCTCCTGGAGTATGAGAACGGACCGGAATCGGTTTTCGCCATCCAATTCTCAAAAGACGACGGCTCAAGCGGAGTAGGACGCATAAACTGGTCTATGCTGCTCAACTCCATGACCGGCCCCGGCTGCCCTTGGCAGGGTGACGGCTTCTTCCTACCATCGCAAGATCTTATCAACGCCTACCAGACCGATGCCAATGGTCTCCCCGTATTCGACTATCAGCAGAAGCCCGACTATGGTACCGTAGTGTTTGACAATAACGGAGGATACACTCTCGGCAACGTAGACGGGAATGTGGATCCGCGTCTCGACTACGTTATCGGACGTCCGACCATACGGTATAAGACATATGAAGAACGCCCATGCGGACTTTGGGTACGCAACAGCGACACCTACGGCTACAACAATACTAAGCGATTCTGGCTCTCGCCTGAGTCAAAAGACGCCACCCAGGGATGGCCGTGGGGAGCATCGGCTCTCAACTGGCAGATTATTCGATATGCCGACCTGCTGCTCTACAAGGCCGAGGCATTGATTGAAATCGGCGGCAATGGTCTTGAGGAAGCACGTATACTCATCAACCAGGTACGTCAGCGCGCACAAAACAGCGCTTATGTCAAGGACTTCAACGACCCCACTAAAGATGCTGCCAACTACAAAATCGGTCTCTATCCGTCTGCGGGATGGAATCAGGATTACGCCCGCAAGGCTCTCCGTACAGAGATGCGACTCGAAAAAGCCATGGAGGGTGAGCGTTTCTTCGACCTGGTACGATGGGGCATCGCAAAAGAGACAATGAACAATTACTTCAACGCAGAGAAAGACAACCGTATTTACTACCAGAATGCTTCTTTCGATACCGGCGAGGAATATTTCCCGGTACCGGTAGCACAGTACAACTTCTCCGGTGGCATATACGTACAGAATCCCGGCTATCCATCATTCTGATTCAGGTACAATTAATAAATATTTTGAGGTAACAACGATGTGGAGAGACAAGCTGACTCAACCGGCTGTCTCTCCACTTTTTCTGACAACGTATATACACTGATACATTTATTTTATTAATCATGAGATCAATCTTCCTGCTACTATTTACAAATCTTGTTATCACGCTCTCGGCTTCCGACAGCATAACATATAAAGAAAAGTACCGTCCACAATACCACTTTACCCCGGCCCACAGATGGATAGGAGACCCGTGTGGAACGATTCGCCACAATGGCCGATACATGGCTTACAGTTGGGGAGCCGCAACATCCGACGACCTGATTCACTGGAACGAACTCAATGACCACGCTATAAAGGGACTTCCCCGCGATATCTCTGCCTTCACAGGAAGCGTAGTCGTAGACTGCGGCAATACCGCCGGATATGGTGCCGACGCATTGATTGCAGCATTCACGTCATTCGACGAACACTCAAAAAAGCAATCCCAGAGTATAGCATTCAGCCTCGATAACGGGGCTACATTCCAATACTACGACCTTAATCCGGTAATAGACATCTGGAGCACTGAATTTCGCGACCCTACTGTAATATGGCATCCAGAAAGCAACAGATGGATAATGGCAGTGGCAAAAGCGCTTGAAAAGAAGATAGCATTCTATTCATCCTCAGATTTGAAGCACTGGGAATGGCTGAGCGATTTCGGTCCTATGGGAGACTCCGAGAAATCATGGGAATGTCCCGACTTATTTCAGTTGCCGACTGAAGACGACAAGAAGAAATGGGTGCTTGTCATATCCGTAAACTGGGCCCGTGAACAATACTTTGTAGGCGATTTTGATGGAAAAAGATTCATACCCGAACGCCCCGAGGCCTCGCCTCTGTATGTAGATGACGGATTTGACTACTATGCATCACGTGTGTTTCAGAACTTCGACAATCCGTCATCCGACGATGTATATACTATCGGATGGGTAAATACCTGGGACTACGCCACTGCAGCTCCCTCAGAATGGGGCAAAGGCATATGGTCGATTCCACGCAAACTGTCGTTATACTCCACTCCCGACGGCATGCGTATGCGACAGCAGCCTATCGGTTCTCTTGCCACTCTCCGCAAATCTCCGATAAAAATAAACCGGCGACTTCGCCCGGGTGTGACTAAGCTCCCTGCTATTTCTCCGTTTGGCAATGCATATGAAATGAAACTCACCATAAAGACCGACAAGCCCGACATATGCGGAGTAAACATATGCAGCGGCAACGGATACAAAGTGACAATCAGCTACGATAGCCAGACAAAATACCTTGTTGTCGACCGTACTGCATCGACCGACGTGTCGATACCAAAGTTCGACAGAATATCGCACACACGTATTCCGGATAAAAACGGAATACTCGACCTTGATATATTTGTCGACAAATCAACTGTCGAAATATTCGTCAACAATGGAGAAAAAACATTGACCATGCTCACATACTCGCCCGAGACATCAACAGAAGCCAATCTGTTCTCTCTAAACGGCACCACCGAAGTCTCTCTTTCAGCATGGCCTATGAAATCAATCTGGTAAAACAAAATCCGGATACGCTCTCGCGCGGCCGGATTTCTAACCTATGATTCACTTATTTGTTGTTGCTTTTTTCTATTTTAATCATCCTCTTTAATTCGAGGAATCAGACCTGTTGCCAGGCATCAGCCATCTGTTGCCGCTACGGACAAAAATATGGCCCGGTGTAAAAATCCGGGCCATATTTTAAATATCCTTATAATGTTTCTTTTTCAATATGGTATCCGATTTTTTACGTAGCAAAACTAAATAATATTATCGAATTATCCAAATAAAACAGCCATTATTTTCACATATCAACGACTATTCGCATATATATGATTAAAAACAATGTCATACAACATATTCTGACTTAAAATCAGTATATGCCGGTTTCTAAGGGAGAGCAACCGATACGCTGCCAAGTTCGCGAATAGCGCCTGTAACCGGATTCAATATCAGATATGATGGAGCCTTACGGTCATTAAACGGCTTTGGATCGAGACCGAACACAATACCATACTGCGCGGCATCTATGCTGCCCTCCCACATAACATCGCCTCGGAATGATATGCTCAGAGACGCACTGCCCGGAATACAATAAGCGATGCCCCCCTTGGGAAACTCCTTAGGCTGTCCCTTATCGTTCAACGGCAACCGCCCGCGGTCTGTGACTCGCAGCGACAGAGTTATCGGATCGCCCGACAGGTCATTTGCATCGACTATGCCGCCGATTGCCGAAATTCGGGCTATCACTTTACGCGACACATCGTCGCCGGGAGTATATGTTATAGTATTGACGTCAGTTTCTGTCTGAGTCGTACCGACAAACATTGCTGTCAAAGCAGCTTCCTGCGCGGCAATCTCATCAATTACAATCTGCATTGCCTTACCATCCGGGGGCATCTGATCGGCCTGCCCGGTAATAAGATCCGAACGGCTCTGGCGCAATTCATATATACGCTGTGCGGCAAGCTCGGCTCTTTTTGCCACCGATTGGCTTTGGAGCATCTCGGCCGTAATCACCTGATTGGCCGCAGGAGTCTGTAGCGGAGTCGGTTTTGCTGATACAGCGACCGGAATGACCGGATCTTCTGATACAGGAATATTTTCCGTATTGATTGCAACCGGCAGATTGTTCTCATCCATTATCAGATAAGGTGTGTATCCGGGTTTAAACTGCATCAGATAGCGTTCGGAGTTATTTGCTACTCCTCGTGCGTTTACTAAAACCGATTTTACGCTCCAGCTTTCCGATTTTTGGGTAATCGGGTCATCTACATTGAGATACTTCTTCGCATATAGGTAAAACTCGCCGGGCTCCTTGACAACATGCTCAGCCTCTATTGTAATATCAAGCACTGTTATAGGAAGGGAATATACAAGCCCGTAGTCATTGGCCTTTGTGGCCGAAAACTTCTGTGTAGTCTGGGCATTCCCCGCTCCTATCGCAAGCAGACATGCTGAGATGAGTAGTGTACGGTTGTATTTCATATCTTGATTATCTGTTGTTGAATCAGTTTAATATATCACGTATAGCCTTTGAGGTATTACGCGCCACATCGGTGGCGAGCACTCCAAACGTTCCGTCATTATCAGCAGCCAGAGTTCCTGCCATTCCATGCACATAGGCTCCGATAGCCGCGGCAAGATCCGGGGTATAACCCTGAGCAATAAAAGAGCCGATTATGCCGGTAAGCACATCGCCGCTACCGGGTGTGGCAAGTGCCGGGCATCCGCTACCGATAAAATATATCTTGCCGTCGGGACGCACTACACTTGTGTAACGACCCTTAAGCAATATTATTATGCTATAGTATGCCGACTTCTCTACAGCAGTCTTCAATCGAGACTCATGAGAGGTATGTGGGCCAAACAATCGGTCAAATTCTCCCGCATGAGGTGTAATGACCGTCATCGGAGGCACATGCTCAAGCAGATTGGGCCGCTGGGCTATACAGTTAAGGCCATCGGCATCAATCACCAATGGCTTGGTAGCCGTATTTATAAAATTTTCTACTGCCTTTACGGTATAATCATGAGTACCGATGCCCGGGCCAAGCGCCACAACATCATACTCATGTTTTGTCGTGATGTCAGTGATAACTATATCATGCTGATCGGCATGAAACATAGCCTCGGGCACTGATGTCTGCATAGGAATGAACCCACACCTGGGACCATGTACGGTGAGACGCCCCACACCTGAACGAAGAGCGCCAAGAGCTGCCATCTGCGACGCACCAATCATCCCGTAACATCCGGCAACGAGAAGCATTGAGCCAAAATCGGCCTTCGAACAAAATTCCGGACGCTGACGAAGTATCCGCTTCACATCGTTTTTATCAAGCAGATAATAGGGGTTTTGTTCGCCTCGCGAATCATTCCCAGTGAGCTTGATATCAAGCACCTTCCATTCGCCTAAAAACTCTGCATTGTCCTGGATGAAAAATGACAGACGCGGGAACTCTATGGCAAGAGTAAGATTGGCGTGGACAACATCGCGCGACAGAGTAGCTTCGTTCCATTCGCCAAACATTCCCGAAGGCATATCGATTGAAACTATCGTGGCACTCGAACTATTGATATAATCTACCAGCGATTTGAATCCACCTTTAAGCGTCTCCTTAAGCCCGGAGCCGAAGAGTCCGTCTATCACTATGGCATCGCGGGTTATCACCGGCGGATTGAAATCATTTGTGATTTCGGTAAACGATACGCCCGGCACATTCGCCAGCTCATCACGGTAGTGGCGACACGCATCGGAAAGCCCACGGTCAGTAACATTGAACAGCAGAACGGTGACAGTATAACCCTCATCGGCAAGCATACGGGCCACCGCTAAAGCATCAGCGCCATTGTTACCCGGACCGGCAAACACCATCATAGGACGCGATGGACGCCAACGGCTCATGATTTCCCACGTAATAGCCGATGCGGCACGCTCCACAAGTTCAATTGCCGTAATGCCCTCTTTTTCCATTACAGCATTCTCAATCGAGCGAATCTGGGCACTTGTAAATATCTTCATTGATGTCGTTATCTATGTTTAGAGCATCTGTCACAGTCGTTATTGTATCTCAGGTCATATATGACAGCAGTATGGAGCATCTGTACATATACCTGAGCTACAAGAAACACTCTTAGAGCCTATTTAATAATAAACCATTGTTTGTCAGTCGTGTACATAAAGTACACTCCTTAGTAACATGTCGAAAATTCGCCTCGGGCTATACGGTCATGTCGGCAACATTTCTTATTAAACGAGCTCTTAATATCGCAAAATTACAAAATCTTATCAGCCCATGAAAGATTTGTCGTGATGAAGTCATAAATTTCCTATAAATTTGCATTGAAAAAAATTTGAGCAATATGTCCACAATAATACTCGGTATCGAATCATCGTGCGACGATACATCAGCAGCCGTAATAAAAGACGGGCTTCTCCTAAGTAATGTAATCGCGAGCCAAAAAGTTCATGAAGAATATGGAGGCGTTGTGCCCGAGCTTGCATCAAGAGCCCATCAACAGAATATCGTACCGGTAGTTGACACAGCTATACGGCGAGCCGGCATATCTCCATCCGATATATCGGCCATAGCTTTCACTCGTGGCCCCGGGCTTCTCGGGTCTCTGCTTGTAGGCACATCATTTGCCAAAGGCATGGCTATAGGACTCGGCTGCAAGATTGTTGATGTCAATCATCTGCACGGTCATGTACTGAGCCACTTCATACGCAACGCCGAAACCGACCGTGTACCCGAATTTCCCTATCTTTGTCTGTTGATATCCGGAGGCAACTCCCAGATTATACTCGTCAACAGTCCGAGAGACATGCAAGTGCTCGGACAGACAATCGACGACGCGGCCGGTGAAGCATTCGACAAATGCGCGAAAGTCATGGGACTGCCCTACCCCGGCGGTCCGCATATCGACCGACTCTCGCAAGAGGGCGACCCAAAACGCTTCAAATTTGCGAAACCCCATATCCCGGAACTCGACTACAGCTTCAGCGGACTCAAGACATCCTTCCTCTACACGCTTCGCGACAATGTAAAGGCCGACCCCGATTTTATCGAAAAGAACAAGGCAGACCTTGCCGCTTCGCTACAGGCCACCATAATCGCCATACTCCTTGACAAACTTGACAAAGCAGTCAGGAAAACAGGCGTAAAGACCGTTGCAATCGGAGGCGGAGTGTCAGCCAACTCAGGCGTAAGAGCAGCCATAGCAGATTACTGCGCCAACCATAATCTTACAGCCTTCATACCCGAACGCGCATTCACTACCGACAACGCCGCAATGGTGGCAATAGCCGGATATTTCAAATATCTTGATGGCGACTTCTGTTCTATGGATGCCGCGCCATATGCAAGAGTTTCCGTATAAATTCTCACGCACATGAACGACACCAAAGCCTTATCGCCTGAAGAAGAGGCAAAAAACATTTTTGATATTCTTAGACAACGCAAACTCACTCTTTCCACGGCAGAAAGCTGTACCGGAGGAAATATAGCCCACCATATCACTCTCATTCCTGGCAGTTCCGAGGTGTTTATGGGTGGTATAGTCTCATACAGCAATGACATAAAGCATCGCCTACTCGGAGTTGGTGATGACACCCTTTCCACATATGGAGCAGTGAGCCGCGAGGTTGTCGAGCAGATGGCAGAAGGTGCCTCTCGAGTGTGCCTTACCGACTGTGCGGTAGCCACTTCGGGAATAGCCGGTCCGACAGGCGCAGTCCCAGGGAAGCCGGTCGGCACGGTATGGATTGCCGCCCGATGCTGCGGCATCACCGAGTCACGCCTATTCCATTTCTCGGGCAACCGCACTGAAATCATAAATCAGGCGACTGTCGGTGCTCTTTCACTACTCCACACTCTGCTTCTCAAATAAAAGTCGCACTCTATTATTTCTGTGCCGATTTTTTTTGTAATTTTGTCGAAACAATCATTTTCAAGATGGAAACAGTGACATATAACGGGCTGACATTCCAGCCCTATATTACCCACGAAACGATACAGCGCCGCATTGCTGAAATCGGGCAGGAAATCGGCCGGGAGTATGCCGGAAAATGTCCGCTGATACTCTGTGTGCTTACAGGCGCGTTCCCATTTGCCTCCGACCTATTCCGTTCGATAGGCATTGATGCGGAGATAGCGTTCATACGTCTGAAAAGCTACGAAGGGACCTCAACTACCGGCAATGTCAAGCAAGTGCTCGGCCTTACCGAAAATATCGAAGGGCGACATGTGATTGTCGTGGAAGATATCGTAGATACCGGACATACCATCTGCAATCTTCTGAAAGACCTTAACGCGAAGAACCCGGCATCGGTAAAAGTAGCAACTCTGTTGTTCAAGCCTCAGTCAGAACAATGTGGTGTCGTCCCCGACTATGTCGGTTTCGAGATACCGACAAAATTTATCATCGGATTCGGCCTCGACCTTGACGGTCTCGCCCGCAATCTCCGTGATATATATGTCATCTGCGACAAGGCCAATGATGCCAACTAATAGACCGCTCCCATGCGGTATGGATGAATCTCTCTGCTTGTAAATGTTGCCACAACCTATATTCATTTATATATTTAATAAATTTATACAATCGACATAAGTTATGTTTAACATCGTCATATTCGGTGCCCCCGGGAGCGGCAAAGGCACCCAGAGCGACAAACTGATCGAGGAATACGGTCTTTACCATATATCAACCGGCGAAGTGCTACGCGACCACATCGCGCGCGGCACCGAACTCGGCAAAATTGCCGACAGTTATATCTCGCAGGGACAGCTTATTCCCGACGAACTGATGATAAAAGTACTTGAGCATGTGCTTGACAATACTCCAGAAGCTGAGAAAGGGGTGATATTCGACGGATTTCCCCGCACAATCCCGCAGGCAAAAGCACTCAAGGAGATGCTCTCCCGTCATGGATCAAAAGTTCATGCTGTAGTAGGGCTGGAAGTCGATGACAACGAGCTTATCGACCGACTCCTGAAGCGCGGACAGATGTCGGGAAGAAGCGACGACAATCTTGATACTATAACCCGCCGCCTCAACGTATACCACTCCCAGACTTCCCCCCTGCGCGACTACTACCAGGAGGAGGGTAAATATCATGCGATTCCCGGCTCAGGCGAGATTGACAACATTTTCTCCGACATCAAGACCAGACTTGACGCCATTAAGAACAGTAAATGACAAAAGAAAACCCCATACAGTCAGCGGCGAAGGAAGTATACGACATGCTCCTTCGCCGTCAGGCTTTTGAAGCCATGCAGCTCGCCGACGAGCTCACCTCCGACACAATGGCTCAGTGGAAGCGCGAAAATTCTCCGCAGCATGCCGATGATCTCCTGACCGCAGCATGCGCTCTTGCCGAATCTCAAATAGCGGCAGGACGCCTGAAGCAAGCCATAAATACCTCACTGAAAGCTATCGCAACCACCGCACGCTGCAATGCCGGCAACGAACAGCGGATGATATGCTATCTTACAGCATGGAATGCCCTTGAGCAGCTGCTCAACCTTACAATTCCGGAAGATAGCCGACGCAACGCAGTAGCTGATGCCACACGCCATCTCGGCTCGCTACTCTACCATTATTATTACGCCACAGGCCACGACAACCCGGATTGCGCCGCACTGCATGATGCATACGATGCTCTGAAAGTAATGTCCACCCTTGTAAGAATCGACCCTGACGCCGACACATCTCAAACACTGCATCTGCTCATATCATCACTCGGAGCAGCAGACATAGCGGAATAAGAGTCTGTTTGATAATACGGCCGGATTAACCGTTTTATCTGAATTATAATATACAAAAAAGCCGGATTGCTTATTGCAGTCCGGCCTTTTTGTATAGGTAAGCGGTGGCTTAGAAAAGCCATGCGGCTGTCACTGTCCAGAAGCGGTTCTTTGCGTCAACTCCCTCGGGAGCCTCATAAGCCTTCGACAGGCCAAGGCCATAATTGCCGGCCAGCTGCAGATGCTTGAACAGCTCCACACCAAGACCGAAGTTCCACGAGAAGTTGGATTTGTTGCCATCAAGACCCTCGACTTTGGTATGATGTACCAGATATGCCCACTCGGGACCGGTAGAGAGGAAGGGCACTACAATACGGCTTACAACAGGAAAGCTAAAACGGTACTTCAGGTTAACCGGAATAGCGATATAATCGCTGTGGAAATCCTTTCCGGCCTCACGACGCACATACATAAGCGATGCGTCAAAGGCAAAACCAAGCAGCGGCATATGACCGTCGACCATCACACCTCCGGTAAATCCGGTACGGTTATCAGTGCTTAACGCATCCTTGTTGAAATGAAGTTCATTCACACAGATGCCGACTTTCGGGCCAAAATGAATCTGAGCCGATGCCGGCAGAGCAAATGCCAATGCAACAATTACAGTTGCAAGAATAGTTGATAATTTCTTCATAAAATAAGTCTATTAAGTATTATGGTTTACTGTCAGCGGATGCGTGCATCCATATCAGCCCCACACTTGAAGCGTACAGCCCGGCGCCCCGGAATTTCAATATGCTCGCCCGTGTGAGGATTATAACCGGCTCGAGGCATCTTCTCAGATACAGAGAATGTGCCGAAGCCGGCCAAAGATACCTTGCCGTCCATCTCAAGAACGTCAGTTATCGTATCGAAGCAGCAGTCAATTACCGCACGCACATCGTTACGTCCTACGCCGGTAATATCGGCTACTTTCGCTACAAGTTCGGTTTTATTCATGATGAGAGATCGATTTACGGTAAAAATATAGCGGAATATGCTTCATATGCATAGCAACTGTCTTTTTAGGTACAGAACTTTTACCGCACAAAATTACATTTTAAATTCATATTTCACGCCCTTTCTGTTAAATTTTGTCGAAATTTTCTTTAAAAATGCTGTATAAGAGTGCTCGGATGTGGCATTCCGGCTATTTTTCTTTAATTTTGTAGGTTGAAATTTTAGAAATATTGTAATCTGACTTATGTTTCGCAACGGCAACTCATTCTGGAGCGCAATGCCTCCGGTAACCAAAAATCTCATAATAATCAATGTAATCATATGGATTGCCATGATTGTGCTTCCCGGCTCCACCTCCGGGAAAATACTCGACATCGGAGGCCTCCATTACTGGAAAGGTGATGATTTTCATGTTGGCCAGCTGTTTACATACATGTTTATGCATGATACCCGGAGCATGGCCCACCTGTTCTTCAACATGTTCACTCTGTTCATGTTTGGTATCACTCTCGAACGTGTGCTCGGAAGTCCGCGCTACCTGTTCTATTATATCACATGCGGAGTAGGTGCCGCTCTCATACAGGAATTTACCTGGATGCTTACAGCCGAGAATATGGCTATAAAGATACTGGCCAACGCATATGGAGTCGGATTCCCAGAAATGGCCGACGCAATAAATCGTGTCGACATGGGATTCACAGTAGGCTCTGTGGCTGAAAGTCTCCAATCATTCTACAACCATTACCTTGTCACAATAGGCGCGTCCGGCGCCATTTACGGCGTGTTGCTGGCCTTTGGAATGCTCTTCCCCAACCGTCCGCTATATCTCATGTTTATTCCCATCCCTATAAAGGCTAAATGGATGGTTATAGGCTACGGTATCATTGAATTGGGATTGGGCATCAGCTCTGCCACCGACGGCATAGCCCACTTCGCCCACCTTGGTGGAATGATATTCGGCGTGCTTCTTATTCTTTACTGGAAACATCAAGGTGTAATCCGCAGAAATGATTTCTATTGATTCGCTCACAACAATGTGGCATAACAGTTCCGCTACTGTACGGCTTATAATCGTCAACACCGGAATTTTTGCTTTTATTATATTAGCCCGGCTTGTCGCATCACTGTGCAATTCCGGGATAATGGTTGAGCTCATGCCTCTGATTGAGTGCCCCGACAGCATGCTGATGCTCGCCACGCGTCCATGGACATTGCTCACCTACATGTTTGTGCACGTCGACTTGTTTCATCTCATATTCAACATGCTGTGGATATACTGGTTTGGAAGTGTATTTATGCTTACAGGCCTTTCCCGGCAGATATATTTCCTATATATCGCCGGAGGCATAGCCGGAGCACTGATGTTTGCAGCCGTGGGCACATTGCCTCCATGGCACAGCTATGGACTGCTCGCAGGATCATCGGCATCGGTCATGGCTGTCGTTACCGCCACTGCCATACTCCATCCCGACTACCGATGGAATATGATTATATTCGGAGAGGTCGCCCTGAAATGGGTTGCCGTGATAACCATCGTCATAGCAATGCTTGGAGACGGAAGCAGAATCGCACATATCGGCGGTGCCGCAGCAGGAATAATATATGCTGTAGTGCTGAACCGCGGACGTGACCTTTCTGCCATTATTTCGCGTTATAGTTTCCATAGGAAAAGAACTGAACGCAATGCATCCGGTTTTGGAAAAGCAGCGCAAGAGAGCAAGACTGACGAAGAGCAACTTGACGAAATACTTGACAAAGTACGCCGTTCGGGCTACGCCTCCCTATCCAGTTCTGAAAAAAAGAAACTGATTGATATATCCCGCCATACCAAAGATAGTATATGAATATAAAACCGATAAGCAGACTAATAAGATTTGTCATCCTCGCTTTCGACATTCTCGTAGCGGCAGGATTGCTCTTTTCCGCATACGGAGGAGGCATCGATCCCTCCCGGTCAGTATGGCCCCAGATATTCGGAATGAGTTTCCCGGCATGGATTATGCTCATGCTTGTCATGGTACCTGTATCATTTATCATTTGGCGCAGACTGGTATTGCTCCCAACGGCAGCCCTGCTCATAGCCATGCCTGCCATCCTTACAATATCCCCCCTTCATATAGGCGGGTCACTGTCACAATCTGAGCGCGCACGCAGCTTTTCGGTAATGACGTATAATGTATACGGCTTCGTCGACCATGAGTTTATGTCTGATGATTCAGTACAAAAGCCTTCCAACGAAAGCCGAAGCCTGCAACAGATTATCGACACTCAGCCCGACATCGTATGCATACAGGAAGGATACAACCCCAACTACAGATTCAAACTACAGATGGATACCATCAACAAGGTATATCCATACAGCAATTTCATAGCCGAAGGTGGCGAGATTATATTCTCGAAATATCCGTTTAAAATCATACCCACTCCACAGCCCGCATGGCATACAGCTCATTACTCGGCATATGAGCTCGACGTCGACGGACATCCGTTGCTCGTGGTCAACTGCCATCTGCAATCAATCGGACTGACACCCGACGATAAGGCGCTATATCGCGAACTTACCGACAAACGCATCGAATCCCCTACCCGCTCTGAACTCTCGCAGGTGAAAAACAGCATTCTCTCAAAACTCGCGAATGCATTCCGCCTGCGCGCCGAGCAGGCCCGACACATCAGACAATTCCTTGAGGAACATCCCGGCAATGCAATTCTTGTCGGCGACTTCAACGATGTACAAGGCAACTACGCCTACCGATGCATCAGCAGCGCAGGCATGCGTGACGCCTATGCCGACAGCGGATTCGGCCCGACAATCACATATATCGACAACAGATTCTACTTCCATATCGACCAGATATTCTACCGGGGAGACATGCGTGCCGTCGATGTAGTACGAGGCAATATAAAAAGCTCCGACCACTATCCGATGACAGCAACATTCGTATGGAATGCTCCCGACATCTCTCACACCGACTGAGAGTCTGTTTAATAATCGATTTAATTCACCAATCAATATCATAAATATTTTGAACCGTTTATTAACCACCCTCGCATCAGCCGCCATTGTGGCCGGATGCGCATTGACAAGCAATCATGCCATGGCCCAGCAACGTCAGAATCCGTTTTTGGTAAAGTATGACACTCCCTACCAGATTCCACCGTTCGACCGCATCGCTGTAGCCGACTATCTGCCCGCCCTCAAGGCCGGAATAGCCGAACAGCAAAAAGCAGTCGATGCCATAGTCAACAACCCTGAAGCCCCGACCTTCTCAAACACCATTGTAGCCCTTGACCACAGCGGGCAGACTCTTGAGAAAGTATGCATGGTATTCTTCAATCTCGACGAATCAAACTCGACTCCCGAGATGACAGCCGTAGGCGAAGAGTTCTATCCTCTCTATTCAGCCCACACCGATGAGATTTCGATGAATCCCGGTCTGTTCAAGCGCATAAAAGCTCTATACGACAACCGCACATCGGCCGGCTATACACGCGCGCAGATGCTCGCTGTAGAGAAAGCCTACAAAGATATGGTGCGCAGCGGAGCGCTCCTCGATGCCGACAAACAGGAACAGCTAAAGGCCATCAACACATCTCTCGCCGACCTCTATCTGAAATTCAACAAAAATCTGCTTGCGGCCACCAACGAATTCTCAATCGTGGTCGATGACAGCAACGAACTGGCAGGCCTCCCCGCTACAAGCGTGGCCGTAGCAAAGGCCGAGGCTGAAAAGCGCGGTCTTGGCGAAGGCAAGTGGGTATTCACCCTCCACGCCCCTTCACGCCTCCCCCTCCTTCAGTATGCCGACTCTCGCTCTCTGCGTGAGAAAATGTACAAAGGATACACCACACTCGCATCCTCCGGAAAATACAACAACTATCCTGTAATCGCCGATATCGTAAAGGCACGCACCCGCAAAGCCAACCTGCTCGGCTACAAAAACTACGCCGACTACATGACTGAAAATGTCATGGCCAAGAACGTAAAAAATGCCGAAGACCTCCTCATGCAGATATGGAAGCCGGCCATCGGACGTGTTGCCGAGGAAGTAGCCGAAATGCAGGCTCTCGCCAACAAAGAGGGACAGAAAATCACTATCGAACCCTGGGACTACTATTACTATGCCGAAAAGGTGCGTAAAGCCAAGTATGCTCTTGATGAAGACGAGGTGCGCCAATATTTCCATGTCGACAGTGTGCGCAAAGGCATATTCACCATGGCCAACAGACTGTACGGCGTCACATTCACCGAAATGCCCGACGCTCCCAAGTACGACCCCGAAGTAACCGTATATGATGTGCGCGACGCTGACAACAACCATGTGGCAGTATTCATGACCGACTATTTCACCCGCTCCTCAAAGCGCCAGGGTGCATGGATGAGCGAGTTCAAAGGCTCTTGGGTAGGCGACAACGGCGAAGTTGAGCGCCCGGTTATATTCAATGTCTGCAACTTCACCCATCCCACAGGAGACTCTCCTTCGCTTCTCACCATCGACGAGGTTGAAACCATGTTCCACGAATTCGGCCACGGACTCCATGGCATGCTCTCGCGCGCCAAGTACAAGAGCCAGGCAGGCACCAACGTCGACCGCGACTTCGTAGAGCTCCCCTCGCAGATTCACGAGCACTGGGCTATGGAACCCGAGCTTCTGCGCCAGTTTGCCCGCAATTACAAGACAGGCGAGGTAATACCCGACGCTCTTATCGAGAAACTTCAGAAAGCATCTACCCACAACCAGGGATTCACAACTACCGAACTCGCCGGAGCCGCTCTGCTCGACCTCGAATGGGGCAAACTCACCTCGGCCGACGATATCGATGTTGAAGGTTTTGAAAAAACCGTAGCAGCCAAGCTCGGAATGCCGCGCGAAGTGCAGTACCGCTACCGTTCTCCCTACTTCAAGCATGTATTCGGCAGCGATGGATATGCCTCAGGATACTACACCTATCTTTGGGCGGAAGTGCTCGACACCGACGGCTTTGAACTCTTCAAAGAGCGCGGTATATTCGACCCAGCCACCGCCAAGGCTTTCCGTGAAAATGTGCTCGAAATGGGTGGCTCGGAGGATCCGATGCAGCTCTACATAAACTTCCGTGGTCGTAAACCCGACGCAAACGCTCTGCTCCGCAACCGCGGTCTCATCCCCGACGACAACAAAAACATCCCCGTAAAATCATCTGAAGGCAAATAATCCATCGGATTCATTAATCTATAATATAGGCGGCATGCTGTCATCTCAACCGATAGCATGCCGCCGTTATTTATCGCCGGTTCGACACTCATGGCCTCACTTACCCAATTCCATTTTTATCTTTGTCTCGACAGAATAGCTGATAGCCAAAGAAAGCCAATCCCAATGTCGGAAGAAAAGTAAACGTGCCGATTGTCAGAATGAGATAACCAAACAATCCGATATCCGCATAAGTCTCTTTGAAAAACCACGCATAAAGAGGAACACTAATAAAAAACGACACCCAAAAGATTACGGATAGAATCAACAGAAACATCACCTCATATATAATTCCAAATATTAACCAATGCCTGCCACCGGCCAAAAGCCATGTTATGAAACCGCTTATCAGACACAAACCAACGACAAGCAGTTTAAATCCCGACATGCTTGCACCAAACATCGAGTCGACAATAAACATCAGCAATATTGAATACAATATGCAAAATCCCTCGAATATCCAAAATAGTCTATTTTTCAGTATCATTGCTCACCTCCATTTTTGTTTATAATACACTTGCCAATGGCATATCTGACTCCGCGATTATGATATTTTTTCATATTATCCGAATAATTCGAGCAGTCTGACTTTCAACTTCTTATAATTTGAATAAAGGGCATAACGCAGAAACAGCACATCCACAGCAATGAACGGCAGAAACAGTATCAGTGCGGCAAAGCCCTTGGATGTATTGACGGAAAATGCCGATATGGATGCTGCAATTAATGCCACCAAAAAACAGAGATTCCAAAAGCACATGACAACTAAAACCAACGGATTTGGTCCGATACTAAGATGAACTATGCATTGCCTGACATCAAGAGCCTCGACATAGCCGACGGCCTGCGACTCAAATGAATTCCAGTAATAATTGTTCAATGCTATTCTGAATCCGTTTTGCCACACATTGCCACGAAATTCCCCCTTCTTGCCGTAGTTCTTTCTATCGCATGATATGATTGTCAAAGCCGACAACTCCGACAACAATTCATCGCAACTGCGATTGACTACAATATCTTTTTTGAAATCACCGCCGGTGAATGTCGGGCGAACATCTATAATAGCCTCATATACCTTATCTTCCTGTTCGGGGTCAATAATTTCTCCCACAACAGGATATTCAGTATCGTCAATTTCTCCTTTTTTGATGATAACAGTATCCTCAATTGGTGGCAACTCACCTTCATCGATTGTGTCAGCAACCTCTACTTGCTCAATAGGTGCCACAGGCTCGCCCTGTAAGGTCACACTTGATTGATTTTTGGAAGTCGTGCCGCTGCAACCCGACATGATAATCATGCCCGCCGAGATTCCGGCGAGGGTAATGGCTTTTCTTGCGAGGGAGCGGGCGCGGAGCTGCTGCTCAAGATAGCGCACTTCGGCCTCACACTTGGGGCATGTGCCGAGGCAGTCGCCTTTGTAGCGACATTCAGATGTGCCGAACTCGATGCCGTTGGCCTCGGCAATACGCCGACGTATCTCTTTAAGTATCTTGCAGGTCTGCTTTCCTCGTGCCATAGTCATTTAATCGTATCTACTCCGACATTCAAAGACATCGAAAACGAAAAAGTCTTATATACGTCAACAGGAGTGCCGTTCTTCTTTCCGGGAGTATAATCCGGGAATTGGTTTATAATACGTACGAGTTGTTCGCCAAGCAAGGAATCACCCTCGATTATCTTTGGACTCTCTATTTCGCCTTTGGAATTCACTATATAACCTATCTTGGCACTGCCGATGATTGCATTTTTTTCTTTACGCCAACACTCATCGAAGAATTGCCGCATAGCGTCGTCTCCACCCGGAAATTGAGGTTTTTCATCAACCTCAGATTCAAGCCATATAGCAGGCAATTCACCTTCTATAATTGTATCTTCTGTATCTTCAATCATTTCGGGAGATTCAATAAATTCGCCAAGCATATCATCGGTTGATTGATGTTTGGAAGTTGTGCCGCTGCAACCTGACATAAGAATCATACCCGCAGAGATGCCGGCGAGGGCCACAGCTTTCCCGGCGAGGGAGCGGG
>NZ_JAIDKI010000232.1:0-723 GCF_029051885.1 Muribaculum sp. | reverse complement strand
CGGGCGCGGAGCTGCTGCTCCAAGTAGCGCACCTCGGCTTCGCATTTGGGGCATGTGCCGAGACAGTCGCCCTTGTAGCGACATTCCGAAGTGGCGAACTCGATGCCGTTGGCCTCGGCAATCCGCCGACGTATCTCTTTCAGTATCTTGCAGGTATGTTTTCCTCGTGCCATAGTCAGTGTTTGCGTATTTGATAGGTGAATAAATCGAATCGGTCGAAGCCAAGCGCTTCGAGTGCCTTGCGGCTTTTCTCACGGTCGGCATCGGTATTGGACTCCGGTATCAAGGGGATGCGTACTATGCAGTCATGCTGACGCCCGACATCGGCTATCAGTCGGAGATTGTCGAGGACAAGGCCGTTTGACTGTCCCGTATAGCTGCGGTAAATGTCGGAGTTCACATCCTTGATGTCGATAATCATGGTATTGACCACCGGGAGCAGAGCCTCGATATTGGCCGACGGCACGCAGAGCGATGTCTCCAAATTGAGTTGCCAGCCCTGACCACACAGCTCGCGAAACTCATGGATAAACTGCGCATGCAGACACGGCTCGCCACCGCCGAAAGTCACACCGCCGTTTGTGGCGATGAAATAAAGCTCGTCGATGCGCGTTTCGGCATACAGTTCCTCGGGTGAATATTCACGGAATCGCCCGCCATCACCCAATGACTGCGGATTCAGGCAATAACGGCAACTGAGCGGACAGCCGTGAAATGCCACAA
>NZ_JAIDKI010000231.1 GCF_029051885.1 Muribaculum sp. | reverse complement strand
CTCTGCAACTTTTTTCGACAAATTTTAACACTATAATGTTAAAATCGAAACTATGTTAAAATTCAAAAACACCTACTATTCAATCACATACAAACGATGCGGCAACTTAATGTTAATTTTTCAATCAGAAATTTATGCTTATATTTGCAAAAACAAAAAAACTTCGGAAAATGCCCGCATCCACGCCCATAACCGAACCCGACAAGCGGCACCATGAGCAGCGTGTACGCCATCGGCTGCGCACTCACCGACGCTTCAGGCTCTCGTTTGTCAACGAGAACACATTCAACGAGGTGTGGACAATCGGCATGTCGCAGCGCAAAGTAATCGCGAGCATAGCACTGATATTTGTAGCATTGGGATGTATGGCGGCAACCCTCATAGTATTCACCCCACTTCGCACCCTGCTACCAGGCTATCTCAAGCAGGAAGAGCGCCGGGAAAATGCCATCAACGTATTCCGTGTCGACTCGCTGCTGAAAGCCGGACGTGAGACATCGGAGTACCTGGCCACACTTACATCCATATTACAGGGCGACAGCTCCATCGCCACCTATGCCCGCAGACAGGTATCAGTAGTATCCGGCCACTCCGTATCGCCCGATTCGCTTCTGCCGGCCACACCTGCCGAAGAAAACTTCGTGCGCATGGTAGAGGAGCGCAAGCGCTACAGTGTAGGCGACCGCACCTCGGCCCCCGGCGTCTCGGCCATATTCCTGTTCCCGGTAAGAGGAGCCCGCCTGTTGTCGGACCCGACTTCCGACCATACCGTCGTAAGCCCACCACGCAATGCCTCCGTGACAGCTCCAGGCACAGCCACAGTAGTAGCCACATCCTACTCCCCGTCGGGACTATGGGCCGTGACCTTGCAGCACCCCAACGGATATGTGACAATAATCGACGGACTATCAGCCTGCATGGTAAAAGCGGGCGACTCAGTGTCGGCCGGAGAGAACCTCGGAAGCGCCGACACATCCCACGATGTGACCATACAGCTATGGAGCACCGGAATAAGGCTCAACCCGCTCCGGTTTATGCCTATCTGACCGGAATTTACAGCCCCCGTTTCCATAAGTAAGTCGTAAAAATTATTACGTCTATGAATACTTTTCAAACTTTATATTTCAGTCGGAGTCTTTTTGCCGCTTTTCCCTCTCTTCGTCAGTCGTGTAGCTCGCTACACTCCTTCCT
The DNA here is from genome assembly GCF_029051885.1 of Muribaculum sp. Classification (GTDB taxonomy): domain Bacteria; phylum Bacteroidota; class Bacteroidia; order Bacteroidales; family Muribaculaceae; genus Muribaculum. Next base: position 1,583 of record NZ_JAIDKI010000231.1, on the reverse strand, counting down.
CATCGAGGAAAAATCAAACAAAAATCCTCTCGCCGGAAATATAAAATAACTTTTACGACTTACTTAATAGCGGAATTTACGCTATCTTTGCACCTATATTTATATATAGCCATTATTCCGTGGACTCACAGAAAAATATAGCCGTACTCGGGAGCACAGGCTCCATAGGAGTACAGACACTTGATATAATAGCAGAATATCCCGAACGTTTCCGTGCCACGGTGCTCGTGGCAGGCCGCAACGTAGAGCTGCTCATCGCTCAGGCCCGCCGACACCGTCCCACTCTCGCCGTAATCGCCGACGAGAGCCTTTACCCCACTCTGCGCGACGCTCTCGCCCCGCTCGGTATAGAGACCGCAGCAGGCGCCGACGCCATAGCCGACGCCATGGAGCGCGACGATATAGACACCGTGGTCACCGCCACCGTAGGCTACAGCGGGCTCGCCCCCACCCTGCGTGCAATCGACGCCGGAAAGCAGATAGCCTTGGCCAACAAGGAGACAATGGTTGTAGCCGGCGAGCTTGTGACACGCCGGCTCGAAAGTTCGCCCTCACGCATAATCCCCGTTGACTCCGAGCATTCAGCCATATACCAGTGTATGGTAGGCGAAGACCCGTCTACGGTAAAAAAACTGCTTATCACAGCCTCAGGCGGTCCATTCCGCACCCGCAATATCGACGAGCTGGGCAGTGTGACCGTGCGCGACGCCCTTGCTCATCCCAATTGGTCGATGGGAGCCAAAATCACCATCGACTCAGCCACGATGCTCAACAAGGCTTTCGAAATCATAGAGGCACGCTGGCTGTTCGGCATCACACCCGACCGTATCGAGGCTGTCGTTCATCCACAGTCAATCGTACACTCCATGGTCGAGTTTGCCGACGGCTCGGTAAAAGCCCAGCTCGGCATGCCCGACATGCACCTCCCCATACGCTATGCCCTCGGCGATGCCACAAGGCTTACCACCAACCGCCCAGGGCTGCGTCTGCAGGACTATGCCCGCCTCGAATTCTTCAGGCCCGACACCGAAAAATTCCCCCTCATCAACATGGCCTACTACGCGCTCCAGCGCGGAGGCAACACTGCATGCGTGATAAACGCCGCCAACGAGATAGCCGTCGACGCATTCCTCCACGAACGCATCGGCTACCTTGACATACAACGTATAATAGAATCAACGCTCAACGATGTGCCGTTCATAGCATCGCCGAGCTACGACGACTATGTCGCCACCAACACACTGGCTCGCCGCATAGCTGCAGAGCATTCCGGCAACCGGTCAGACAAGAATAGATAAAACACAATGGAAGCATTTCTGATAAAAGCGGCGCAGCTGATTGCCGCATTTGCCCTGCTCGTGATAATACACGAGTTCGGCCACTATATTTTCGCCCGCATGTTCGGGATTAAAGTTGAGAAATTCTATCTGTTTTTCGACCCATGGTTCTCGCTGGTAAAATGGCGTCCTAAGAAAAAAGCGTCGAAACAATCCACATCAGCCGACGACAGCCGCGCTACATGGCGCGACACCGAATACGGCATCGGATGTCTACCGCTGGTCGGCTACGTGAAAATCGCCGGC
>NZ_JAIDKI010000230.1 GCF_029051885.1 Muribaculum sp. | reverse complement strand
TGATCGCTGAAAAGTTTGCCAACAGATAATATGATATTATTACCGGCACGCTTCACAAGATTATCCATCTTATATGCCAGCGCATACGCAAGAGCGGCACTGTCAGGATTGATGCCAATGCTCGTCACCTTGCCGTCAATAAACTCCGATGGATAGTCACCATGATACGCATTGATTTCATTTTTGAAGTCCTCCTTCTGCTCTTTACGTCCATCGGCATAACGCTCTATGCGTTCGGCAGCTCTCTTCTTGTTTTCCTTAACATTGACTGTATGCCCGTATCGTGAGAGATATTTGCGGTAGCCTTCATTTATATCCTCCTCCGACAGGATAGAGAAAGCATGCATCTTGGCAGCGCCGGTGTATATTTCCTTGCGGTTGATAGCCATTGCGGTACCGTCAATATCAGCATCAACGTATGTCACATTACGGTTCTTGACAGAAGCCGGAGCCGGGAGCCGGAAGTAATTGTCTCCATCCGGAACTAACTTGCGCTCTTTAGGCTTGCGCCACATTATTGCCACTCGCCCATGGGCACCGGGAATTATTTCCGACGGAGCGAATATGCCCTTAGGCGGGAAATAATAGCGGGAGGAGTCGCCCTGCAAAGAGGTAAAGAATACCGTATTGTTTAAATTAATCACATCGTATAGCGGTTCCTGGTCAGGAATAGAAGAAAGGCCCGCCGTTACAGGAATTTTATTAGCTTTAAGCAGAGTATTGTACTGTAGCGCAAAGTCATGCGCGTTAATCCTGGCAAGATTTCCGATATACATATAGCAAAGCAGATTGTAGAGATAATCCGCACCCTCACGCGCTGAAATACTGCCATCCTTTACCATTTTCCCGACATCCTTGGCTATCTTATGACCATCCTTAAGGTAATTCTTCACGACTAACTTTCCGGCCTCCGCCCCATTCTCAAGCCACCAGTCATCCTGGTCCCAACGGTCGCCGATAATCCACTCGACAGGCGGATTGCACTGCATGCCGTCAAACCTCGCACTCTTAGGCGTGAAATCGCTACTGTTACGACGGTTGAAGAGATACATCTTAATCTGAGGCGACTGCTGCGACTGGCTGTACCACAGACGCGGCTCTTTCGATGAAATATCCGTGAGTTCAAGGTCCAATATATAATTGCCGTCATCATCGCGTGTCACATCAAAGTCAGGCGCACCGTTGAGTATACGGTATTGTGCAGTCAGATTGTCATCAATCACACAATGAATCCGGTAGTTGAGTATCGGAGCCGACTCCTTTAGATAAAATGTCAGCGGATCGGGATGTACATTCTGTGTACGGGTCTCTGTGTAAAAGAACACATCGATATCATCTCCGACTTCAAGACCCGGAATAGCAAGTTTGCGGCGCTTAGTCTCGCCTTTCTTGCCCTCTTCGACCTCAACGAAATCGGAAGTATCAATGTCCACTATCCTACCGTCGGACTTTATGAGACGTACGCCCATCACATTACGGTTATTTTCATAGCCCTCAAAATAATTTTTATTATTGTAGATCCCTAAGTCAAATTAGGA
>NZ_JAIDKI010000023.1 GCF_029051885.1 Muribaculum sp. | reverse complement strand
AAATAAATGCAAAAATATATCAACGATATTAAACAAATTACCTCCGGTCGGTCAATCGCCGGCATCTTTCCGCCTGCGCCTCGGTCGTTATGGAACCCCATAACTCCCTCATCACAAGCGAAAATATGCTCGACGATTGACCGCCCTGTCGGTAACATTTATTATTAAACAAGCTCTAAGCTCTAACTCACACATGAAGCGCGAGACACTCCTGCCGCCATATGCCGAATCCTTATGGCTGCGCCATTCAACACTGATAGTCATCCTTGAAGCCGCCATTCTTCTGTTGCCATTCCTGGGAATGGCCCTTTTTCATTCGAAGGGCGAGCCACGCGAGGCGATAGTAGCGGTATCCATGCTTCAGACCGGCGACTGGATACTCCCTGTAAGCAACGGTGATGTAATCCCCTACAAGCCGCCTCTGCTGGCATGGTGCATAGCGCTTCTCGCACAGCTTTTCGGCGGTCAGGTCACGGAATATATATCGCGTATGCCTTCGGCGCTCGCGCTGATAGCGCTTACGGTGTGGACATTCCGTTTCTATGTCGACAACGGAGCGCAACGCGGGAGAGCAATGGCTTGTGCTACCATACTTCTCACTTCGTTTGAGGTGTACCGTGCCGGCATGGCCTGCCGCGTGGATATGCTTCTTACGTTCTTTATGGTTGGCGCGCTGTTTACCTTATATAATTACTGGAAACGCGGCATGCAAGGATTTCCTGTGGCGCCGGTGCTCATGATGTCGGGAGCCATGCTTTCGAAAGGGCCGGTCGGAGTGTTGCTCCCATGTGCCGTGGCCGGACTGTTCATGCTTGTAAGGGGAGTATATTTCTGGCGTGTCGTTTACAAACTTCTTGGAATCGCCGTCGCTTCGTGTGTGATTCCGATGATATGGTATGTAGGAGCCTACGCCCGAGGCGGGGAGGAATTCCTGCGCCTTGCCCTTGAGGAGAATTTCGGACGCCTTACGGGCACTATGAGCTATGCCTCCCACGAGAATCCTGTATGGTACAATTTTCAGACCGTCCTTCTGGGGATGCTCCCATATACTCTGCTCGTACTGTTCAGCATGCTTTCTCTTCATCGTATTAAGGTGTGGACCCGCATCCATGTATATGTACAGGGATGGTGGAGGCGTTTCCGTGCGCTTGAGCCTGCCGAATGCTTTACGATAGTATGTTTTGTGGTGATATTCGTGTTCTACTGCATACCCAAGAGCAAGCGCAGTGTTTACCTTCTGCCCGTATATCCGTTCTTGGCATGGTGGGTGGCCGGCTACGGACTGCATCTTGTGAAGGCCGGCAGCCGGGCCATATCGGCATTTATGTGGACTATCTGTCTGACGGCGATTACCGCTTATGTGGCCTATGTCGTGGTGCAGTGCGGATGGTTCCCCTACAGTCTGCTCCACGGACGCCACGCTCTTGAGCAGGCCATGATGGTGACATCGCTATATAACAGCGGGGGAGTGGTGCAATGGGTGTGCGTGTCGCTGTCGGCCGTAATGGCTGCCGTGACATTGCTTCTGTGGCGCGGACCTAAGAAGCTGTCGTTTCCCGCGACGCTGACTACCATATGGCTTCTCTATATAGCTTTCGGCGGCACATATCAGCCAGGCATCATCAATGCCAAGAGCGACAGGATGATTGCGGAGGCCGCTGCCAAGGAGCAGCCCGAGGGTCCGATATACGCCCATGTGTCGACCGATATGCTTCGCTTTTTTACAGCCGATTTCTATACATCCGACCGTGTGAGGCCGTTTGAACTTGACAATCCTGAGTCGGGTGTGATGCTTATCGGGGTGGAGGATGGCCGGAAGTGGCTGCCGGAGCATTCCGATAAGTATGAGTTCCAGTTGCTGAAGCATTTCAGAAGGCGCAGTTGCGATGTGCGTCAGGAAGTGCTGTTGCTGCGTTTTCAGGCAAAATAATTTGATGAAACTGTTTGCCGAAAACCTGGATTGACGTAATTTTGCAGGTCAAAAAATCTGCCCAGCGACTGACCGCCCTGGCGGTGACGTTTATTATTCAACAAGCTCTAAACAAGCTATTATTATTCAACAAGTTCTAACAATAGAAAAGTCATGTTGTCGAGAGAGAAATTATGGATGTCTTATAAGGACTACGTGATAATCATATTCGGTCTGGCCTGTTATGCTTTCGGCTTCTCTGCATTCGTGTTGCCTGAAAAGATTGTAATCGGCGGTCTTGTCGGCATCGGTTCTCTGGTATATTTCCTTGGCGGAATACCTGTGGCCCTTACTTCGTATGTGCTCAATCTGCTGCTTCTTGCCATGGCCTACAGAGTGGTAGGCAAGCAATTTGTGTTGCGTACGGTATTCAGCGCCACTGTGCTCAACGGTCTGATAGGTATATTGCAGCCTCTGTTTCCCGAGCCGCTGATAGCTCAGCAGACATTTATGAACATTATTATCGGCGGAGCTCTGTGTGGAGTAGGCGTAGGTCTGGTATTCTCCCACAACGGAAGTACCGGCGGCACGGATATCGTCGCCGCCATGGTGTCGAAACACAATGACGTGTCGATAGGGCGTATGATGATATACTGCGATTTCCTCATCATCTCGTCGTCATTCCTGGTATTCCATCAGATTGACAAGGTGGTGTATGGTCTCATAGTGACATTTCTTGCGTCGTACATGGCCGATCTTGTCATTAACTCCAACCGTCAGACGGTGCAGTTTATCATCATATCGAAACATTGGCGCGAGATTGCCGACGCTATCAACAACAATGCCCACCGCGGGTGTACTGTGCTCGACGGTATGGGCTGGTACAGCAAGGAGGCCGTGAAGGTGCTTCTGGTGATGTGTCGCAAGTATGAGTCCGTCAACATATTCCGTATCGCGCGCTCAATCGACCACAACGCATTCATCACCCAGGCCAATGTCAACGGTGTCTATGGCGAGGGATTCGATGCTGTGAAGATGCGTATAAAGAGCACACGCTCGGGCATGGCCAAGGAGATACTTCCGGGCACATCCGAGGGCGGGACTGTCGCAGAAGTTGAGAGACAGGGAGATATAACAGCTGCAAGTGTGAAAAAAAGTGAAGAGGGGACGCTCAATTCCAAATTTTAGTTATCTTTGCAGCCTGCAAAATTCAGAGTGGCGGCGCAGTGCTGCTGTCGCCTCTGTGCCTGATTTTAAACCTAATGAATATTCTGACGTAGCAGAACAGATATAATTCACCGTAACGAAATATGAAGCTCTTACAATCCAAGCTGGCCAAATATACAGAGCCGCAGAAAGCGAAAGCCCTCGGGGTATACCCTTATTTCCGTGCCATCGAATCAGAGCAGGATCCTGAAGTCATCATGGATGGCAAGAAGGTGCTGATGTTCGGTAGCAATTGCTACAGCGGCCTTGTAAATCATCCCAAGGTAAAGGAGGCTGCCATAGAGGCCATCAGAAAATATGGTACCGGATGTGCCGGCTCGCCCTTCCTCAACGGTACGCTTGATCTTCACAAGAAACTCGAACAGCGTATCGCCGAATATATAGGCAAGGAGGATGTAATGATATACTCTACCGGATTTGAGGTAAATCTGGGTGTAGTGTCGACCCTTACAGGCCGTGAGGACTATGTGATTTTTGACGAGCAGGACCATGCGTCGATTATCGACGGACGCCGCCTGTCGTACTCCCACGCCTTGAAGTACAAGCACAACGACATGCAGTCGCTCGAGCAGCAGCTCAAGAAGTGTGATCCCGACAAGGTCAAGCTGATTGTGAGCGACAGTGTGTTCTCTATGGAGGGCGACGTTGCCAACCTTCCTGAGATGGTGAAGCTGGCAAAGCAGTACAATGCAAGCGTGATGATCGACGAGGCCCACGGTATCGGAGTATTCGGCAAGGGTGGCCGCGGTGTGGTAAACCACTATGGCCTTACCGACGATGTCGACCTGATTATGGGTACATTCTCCAAGTCATTTGCATCGCTGGGCGGATTTATCGCTACCGACAAGGAGATAACCAACTTCCTGCGCCACCACTCGCGTTCATACATCTTCACCGCGAGCATCACTCCCGCCTCGACAGCTGCCGCATTGGCTGCAATCGACCTTATGGAGCAGGAACCGGAACGCCAGGAAAATCTCTGGAAACTTACCCACTATGCTCTCGACGGTTTCCGCAACATGGGCATCGAAATCGGCAACACATCTACTCCGATTATCCCTCTGTTCGTGCGCGACAACTACAAGACATTCGCCATCACCCGCGACCTTCTTGAAGAGGGTATCTTTGTAAATCCTGTGGTTTCTCCCGCTGTGGCTCCCCACGACACTCTCATCCGCTTCTCGCTGATGGCCACACACACTATGGAGCAGGTTACTACCGCACTTGAGAAGATTCAGAAGGTGTTCCGCGCCAACGGCATCATCGACTGATGCACCCTCCCGGTAACATATTCAGATAATAATATATTAAGCGCTGTATGGTCAGGATAGACGATACAGCGCTTAATTTCAGAATGCGACAGCAATGTCAGGGCACGCATGGGAGCCGGAAATGGCGGCGGTCGTAGCTGCGGGCCCATCGCTCGGTAAAGCAGGCTATGATGAAGTAGGCGACTGTGAGTACCCACAGCATGCCATACTGTGTCGACATGTCGGCAAGTGTGGCTCCATTGGCGTTGATGCCGACAAATCCCTCGACACCCCATGTGGCCGGGATGAATCCGGAGATAATGCTCCACAGGGGATTCATGGCGGTGCGGGGCCATGTGAGTCCCGACAGGAACAGGAAAAATACGGAGGTAAACACAAATACCGGGAAACAGCTCTCACGCTCTGATATCATGACCGACAGAATCTGTCCGAGGAATATCGAGGCCAGCAGCATCGGGGCCATGAAAAGCAGATAGTCGGCCGGGGCGCCTATGTGGGGCAGGCTGAACATTACAGGGATGTAATGGAGTATATACACGGTAAGCGGCATGTATATGGTAAACACGGCAAGAGCCCTTCCGAGTATTGACGCCGACATCGGCCCTGCGATTTCCTGAGGGTCTATGCCGCCGTTCACGCGCCGGCGCTCACGCGAGCCTCCGGCAAGCATCATTATGCCGAGCATGGCACTTTGCTGAAGGATGAGCACTACGAGTCCGACCATGATGAAGGATGCGAATCCTTGCGTTGGGTCGCCGAGGAAGAATGACTGTGTGTCGACACCCTTTACCGATTCCTGTGGCGCGGTTACGAATGCGGCCGGAGTGCGGTCGAGAGCCTCGGCACGTATGTCGGCGCCGAGCTGTAGCTGCAGGTCGGTCATCGCAAAGAGTATGCTGCGATATCGCAGCAGCAGGCTCATATCGGTGTAGAGGGGTAGTACCGCCTGCTCGCTGCGTCCGATTTTACGCGCGTAGTCCTCCGGAATAACCAGTATGGAGTATACCTTACGCTCCTTGGCCCACTCTCTGGCCTCCTGAAGCGACGACGCATAGCCCGCCACGCCGATATATTGTGTGGCGTCAATCATGCGTACGAGCTCGCGGGACTCGGCCGTGCGACTGTTGTCGACGACAGCCATAGGCAGGTCGGTGACAACCTCAGGATTGTATATAAGAGTGTAAGTGATCGGATAGAGCACCGGCAGAGCTATGAAAAACAGCATTACCCCTTTGTCGCCCCATATAAGCCTGTAGCCGTTGAGGAGCGAGCGGTAAAGTGTCGTCCACCATTGTCTGATATGTGAGAATATGCGTGGCATGTATGTGTCAGGGTATATATACTGGATGATATGCGTAGCGGCGCAGTTTCCATAGCATGGTAAACGGCAGCGCGAGGAATACAACGAGGCCTACAAACTCCCAGCGGCAGTAGTACAACTCATAGCCGTTGAGCGCGGTGTTGATGTATATAAGGAAGTAGTAGCGGATAGGCAGGATATATGAGAATATGCCTACGCCTCCGTACATCTGCTCTACGGGGAAGGAGAATCCGGCTATCGAGAACGAGAGTATGCCGATAAGCGAGAGTATCGACAGCGCAAACCTCAGATTGGGTATTATCGAGCATATGGTCAGCGCGAATGCCTGGCTTGCGGCGATAAAGAGCAGCATGGCGGCTACCATTCCGAGAATGCTGCCATTGAGGGGGAAATGGCAGAACCCGTAGAGTATGCCGAGGATGGCCATCCCTACGGTGGCGAATATCAGGTATTGCGGAATCAGTTTGCCGAGGCAGGCTTTTATTATCGAGCCGCCGGCATCCTGTATCCAGCGTATCGAACTTCCGCGTTTGATTTCCTGAAGGAATGAGAAGGCTGTTATCTGAAATATTATGAGCTGGAGAGCGCAGGGGATAAACGAGTTGCTGAGATATATCGAGTAGTTGGTCCAGGGATTGCCATATGGATGTACCTGAGTTACCACCGGTTGTATCATGTTGCGTATCATTCCTTCGTCAACTCCCGCACTTACCAGCGATGTCACCATGATGCCGCCGGTGGTTGTGACCGCAGTCTGCTTGAACGATTTGAACGACAGGGACCCCGGCACGTAGTAGGCAAGATTGACATAGTAGGTGATGGTGGTTTCTTTTCCGCTTACGGCATCACGCTCAAAGTTGGCCGGAATCATGAAGAAACCGTATATTTTGCCTTTGCGCAGCAGCTCCATCGCGTCGTGGTATGTCTCCGGAGAGTAGACCACGTCGACAAGTTCGTTGGCGGCGAGGTTGCGTGCGGTGCGGCGCGAGGTTGTGGTGTGGTCAAGGTCGACGATGGCGGTAGGGAGCTGCAACGGCAGTCCCTCACTCATCAGGTCGATTAGAAACCACGCCGTAACCATCGGCACCACTACCATCACAATCAGGTAGATAGGCCTGCTTACCAGTTGGCGGAAACCGTTGATAATGGCTTTGCGCATAGCTTAGTGCTATTAATGTAGATTATTGGTTGGAGATTGATATAACCACGGGATGAATCGGGGCGAAGTCGAGGCTGACATCGTAGTGCCTACCCGATACATCAGTTGGGCTTGTGCCATATCACAGTCATGCCCGGGCGCAGGTCGTCGACCGGCTCGTTGGGACGCACTTTTACCTGGAATGTGCGGGAGTCCCACTCTCCGGTGGCTTTTGTAGCGCGCCAGGCAGCGTAGTCGCCCATGTCGCGCACGTAGTATACAGTGCCTTTCACTTTCTTGTCGAGCGAGGGTATCTCAAGTTCGATTTCAGTGCCCATGGTCAGCTTGCCGAGCAGTTGCTCGCGTACATTGAATGTGACCCATTTGTCCTGAATCTTAAGCAGGCTCATGATGGGAGTGCCGAGCGCCACCAGCTCGCTTTCGTGGGGATATATGACATCGATTTCACCGTCGTAGGGGGCCGTCAAGTACTGGTCCTGGAGGAGGGCCTGGACTTCCATCACCCCTCCGGCAGCGGCATCGACCATAGCCTGGGAGCTCTCCTTGTCCTGTTTCTGAGCACCCTCCTTGGCCATCTGGTACTGGCTTCGGGCAGCGCTTTCGCCGGCTTTGGCCGCCTCGAATGCTGCTTTTGCCTCGTCGCGGCGCTGCTCGCTTACCACATCCTGCTTATAGAGATTCTCCATGCGGGTGTAGGTCTTTTCGGTGATATTCCGTGCGGCGAGAGCCTGCTGCCACAGGTCGTATGCGCTCTGGATAATCTGGGAGCGTGTGCCGGCGTCAATCTTGCGGTTCTGGGCCGCGGCGGCATTTTTTACGGCCTCGGCCTGATACATCTTTGCGTCGGCGAGCGAGCTGTGGATATGCACGAGTGTGTCGCCGGCTTTCACTTTCTGCCCCTCTTCGACGTATATTTCCATTACGCGTCCGGGTAGTTTTCCGGATATGCGGATTGAGGTGGCTTCGGCCTGTCCTTCAAGTACATCTGACGAGGGCTTCAGGAACAGGAATCCGATGAGGGCCACCAGTGCGGTGACTATGACCACTATGACGAGTGATCCTACGAGCTTGTTGTCGCGCTCCTGTTTGACCGGTGTCGGGGTTGAATCGTTGGTTGCCATATGTGTATATGCGATGAAGTTATTAGAGCTTGTTTAATAATAAATATTACCGTCAGTGCGGTCAATCGTGGGGATATTCGAGAGTGCCGAGCACCTTTGACAGGTACACTCGGCAGAGGTATACATCGATTTCGGCATCGATATTCTCGGAGTTGGCTTTGAGCCAGGCAGTCTGTGCCTCCATTACATTGTCGGTAGTCTGCACACCCGCCTTGAATCCGAGTTGAGCCTGGCGCAGGTTTTCGTCGGCCTGGCGCAGATTGGCGCGGGTCATGTCGTAGGTCTTCATGGCCTCGCGTGTCTTGTAGGCGGCTTGGCTTACCTGGAGGTCGACCATCTCTTTTGCGTCCTCGAGGCGCAGGCGCATTATGTTGGCCTGGGTGCGGGCGGCGCGGTATTTGTTGTAATTGCCACCCCAGTGCCACAGCGGTATGCGTATCACACCGCCGATATGCCATGAGCCGCCGAATTTTTTCTCGAAGCCGTCGTTCATGTTGGGGGGGCTTACCGTATATGAGCCGATGAGCGCTGCCGTGGGCAGCAT
>NZ_JAIDKI010000229.1 GCF_029051885.1 Muribaculum sp. | reverse complement strand
TGAGGGGGATCAGAGACAGACTACATAGAGTCCGATGCAATCACCGGTCTCGAAGCCATAGTCTGTGGCACGGGAATCGACCAACGACGGGCTTATCCTAATTTCCATACTTTTTATTTCGGGCTCGGGAATGACCATGTCTGGTCCGTCGGATCCCTGGCATGCGGTAAAAAGCATCGCGCATCCGGCGATAACAGTGAACGGGGCGAATGTTTTCATTTTATTATGGTATTATATTGTGAAAATGATTTCAATGCAAAAATATGTAAAATTATATTTCAGAAAAATTATATTTCGGTTCAAAACGGTTCAAACTCCAAACTTTTATAAAATATGCAAATTTCGATTATTCGGCTACACATTAAATAATACATGTGTGCCAACCGGCAATCCGGGATTAGTTACTGAAACAGTCCCTTCATTATTATTTAACGACATGCACCATCCGAAATGAAAGCGTAAAAACACCTTCTGAAATTTTGAAATAAACCATATCAGTCCGGCGCTACACATTGTCATATTCGACAATATGTAGCGCCGGACTGATATGGTAGCCGCCTATAAGCTGCAACCCTGAAGTCTGACGGAGATAGACAACCTATTAGCCCATCTCACGTCAGAACTCCTAATCATAGAGGGTATTATCTCCCTAAAGGCAAAGCGGGGCAAGATATTTGGCAAGGATATAGCCACCGACAATAAGCCAGACATCGAGGCAGAATGCAAGGACAAACGGCTTGGCTCCGGCTTTCTTAAACTTGTCAATGCTCGTTTCGGCTCCTAAAGCCGCCATGGCCATTGTAAGGAGGAAAGTATCGACGTAGTTGATGGCTTCTACAAAAATAGGCGGGAGGAGATTCAAGGAGTTGAATCCAATGACAGCCAGGAACCCGACTGCAAACCAAGGAATGTTTACTTTGCCTTTTTCGGTCGTAGAGCCATCATGCGCGTTACGGCGTGCGGCCCAGACTCCAAGAATAAGCAGAACCGGCACGAGCATCATCACTCGAATCATCTTGACGATGATGGAGACATTGGAAATCTCCGTACCCATGGCATTGCCGGCTCCTACGGCATGGGCTACCTCATGAAGCGTGGCACCGGAATAGATGCCCATCTCCTGAGGAGTAAGGTCGACCCATCCGGAGCGATAGGCTATCGGATAGAGGAACATCGAGATGGTTCCGAAAATAACAACGGTAGCCACTGCCACCGCAGTCTTGTAGGCTTGGGTGCGAATCGTAGATTCTGCGCCAAGCACCGCTGCGGCACCGCATATTCCACTTCCAACGGATGTCAGAAGCGCTGTGTCACGGTCCATCTTCAGCATACGTCCAATCCATATGCCGCCTAAGATTGTGACAACTACGATTATGACATCAACCACAATTCCGGCAACTCCGACATTTACAATATCCTGGAATGTAAGGCGGAATCCATAGAGGATGATACCCAGGCGCAACACCTTCTTGGAACAAAACTGGATGCCGGGCACCCAGGTCTCCGGAAGATGATTGCGCAAGGAATTTGCATAAAGCATTCCAAGGATAATACCGATAATCATCGGACTAAAAGAGATGTCCTTAAGTATTTGTGCCTCGCCGATATAGAAGGCAGCACATGCAAATAACGCTATCAGCAGAATGCCATGTAGCATGCTGACGTGGGTTTCTGTAAGTTTTTGCATTTTATAGTGTATGAGTTAGGTTGAATTTTTTCGTTAACAACTTCCATGAAAACCACCATAAGATAAATTTCATGATGTATGCCTGCCACGTAAGGCGACTGCCCTCCGATTAAAAGGGTAACGTTTGCTAAATAGGAAAGTTCGGCCATGATATAAATGTCGACTGATATCATTAATAGGCCAAGTTTGTAGACAAAATCCTCTAATTGATGGCATAAAAGCGCCAATATCACGCAACAAGCTAAATAACAGCAACTTGATGTCAATTCCAGTGCGATGGCTTCGCAATCTCTTACTAAGAGATACACATTGACTCTGCAAAATTAGCAATATCTTATGAAACTCACAAATTATCAGTGATAATGGAGTGGATCATCATAGTGTATCGACGTGGCTTATAGGCATATGGTTGACTGCAAATCTTATAGATACGAAAAAACGCCAAGAGCAACCTGCTTATTTACAATAACTTGGAAAAATGCGCAATCTCTTAGTAAGAGATGTTGACGGAACTTATCTTGATTTCAATCACACCAGAGTGTTTGGGACAGCCGACATATCCAAGTCAAACTCCTGCGGCAATGTATATAAGAATGCCATGGGAGGACAAGAAGAATTGTCTGAAAAAACGCATTTGTTCACCAACGGAAACAGAGTATTCAAGATTGAATCAGAGCACGTTGCACAGCCAACGGCCTCAGCTTTTTTTCGGATGATAGTAGCCGGAACCACCAACCGCTCGACTGCCTCCAGCAGACAAAAAGCACTCTCCGCCTACGTTAATTATATCGGCACCGACCTATTGGAGTTCGATAGTTTCACATCCGCCAAGCTCAACGGATGGGCAATATGGCTAATACACGCCGGACACACGATCAAGACCGTCATCCACTACATGAAACACCTCTCCGCACTCTACGGGAAAGCCGTAGCCGAAGGGATGACCACCGATAGCGGTGCCTTCAACGGCATCGTGCAACGCCTCGCCACACTCTCCGACGATGCAATAAGAATTTCCGGCAATCCGGCCATCACATTGCGCGACTTGATTCTCTCGACTGATGCCACACAAAAAGCCAATCTCGCCAAAGATATCACAATATTCGCAATACTGGCCGGAGGAATTGGGTTCAACGAAATAGCCACCTATGGTAAAGACGACTATACCGGCGACGATCCGACACTTAAGGCAATGATAGCTCGCTATTCAAAGCCACGAAACAAATACCTGTTTCCACTCCGCCAGTCTGAACGCACCACTCGCCAGATGCACGAATATGTCAACACACTGTTCTCCGCGACGATGCGCATCAACCGTGCCCTTACGCCTGCCGATGTATGGAGCACGATAGCCTACGACTGCGGCATATCGCCTGAAGATATCATGAGCTGCACGGGGCTAATACCGGCCGCCAACCCGGCGTTTGCGCTCACCCATGCATCCACATCCGACAGCGACAGACGTGCAGCAATCATACGCCGGGTATCGGACATGCTTACATGCAATCCCACCAACTGGTATGCGCTACAGATGCGCCAAGGCACTGACTACGATGATGTGGCCCGACGCATCGAAGTCAGCAACGGCGAGTTTCAGGTCGAAGACATATATTATCCCTGCCGAGAGATCGCACGTCGCACAGGACGCAAGCTCATCTCCGAAAACAAACCGGTAGTGGCAGGACTGATGTTTGTGAAATGCAGATTCACCGACATCACTGCTATGATGCGCCACATCAGCGATATAGCATGGTGCTACCGACAGACAGCCCGCACCGGCAGCGCGTATGCCGCCATACCCCAGACGCAAATCGACCTCTACCAGCAGACTATCGGCATATTCACCCCCTCTACCGAGATATTCCCCGTCGGGACGCTCCCCATAGCTCCGGGCGACAGAGTAGTGGTAATCGGTGGCGAATTCTCCGGACAGCCGGCAGTGTTGCAGCAGCTGATTGGCCCCGACAGCGCTCCGACAATATGCCGCCTCACCCTCCCGGGAGCCAACAGCATAGAATGGCGCGTCGACACCGACCCGCGCCTCATACGCAAAATCACCGAACAGCAGTATGACACTCTTGTCACAGAAATATCTGCCATCTGACAGCAGCACCCCCGACATTGCCGACATAGGCGATGTGGCCGGCTACACCCACCTGCTGCTCATGCTCAGCCGGATACCCGCCGACAACCCCGCCGCCCCCGACCCCAGGGAGCTCGCCATGGCCATACGCAGATGGTCCGACAGCATCCGTAGTCATATGCCACACTACGCACCCGAGCATCTGGGCCGTGCCATCGAATGCTACGACATCTCCCACAGGCTTGGCTACAACGAGCGCCCCGACAAGCGCTATATCGACCAATACCGCCGCCGATATTTCGACTCATGGGCCCGAGGCAACGACCGAATCAACGAGTCGGACATCTACGCAATGGTATCCCGAAAGGCTGCCGCCACTCCCGACGATATTGACAGCCGACAGTTCAGCGCCTTCTACGACATACGCGAACGATGGATGAAGCAACTCCGCTACAACACAGTATTCGCCGAAACCACCCCTGTCGAAAACTATCACCGGCTGAGCCTCGTGATGCAGGAGAATCTTCGTCCGTGGTTCCGATTCGACCAGCGCTCGCGCAAACGCCAATGGGCCGAAAGCAACACCGTGGCCGACCTCCGGTCGCTCGACACCCCTACCCTCCTCTCCTACAAAGGGTTCAACCTATCCCTCTGGCCCTCTGTAAATCCCGACGCTGAGCGTAACCGCGCCTCCGACACCGCCATTGCCCGCGAACTCGCCACCCGCCCCGACCTCAACCGCTACGAGCGCCTCTCCTTCACCGCATATACGTTATCTGATTCAATAAACGACAAAAAGTTGACTACTCAAGGGGATATAATCTCCCAATTTACATAAGTTCTATCCAACGGCATACAATCCTTTACTTATCTATAGAATTTTTATAATGTCTTCTACTGCATCCAATTCTCGCATCGCACGTAATACCTTATTCCTATATATACGGCAATTCGTAATAATGGGAGTAACATTCTATACGTTCAGAATGGTTCTTGAACTTCTTGGTGTAGAGGATTATGGTACTTATAACGTAATTGGAGGTGTTATTGTTTTATTCTCATTTATAAGCGGGGCTCTTACTCAATCGACACAGAGATATTTGTCATTCCACATTGGAAAAAATGACATGGAATCATTGAAACAAATATTTTCGATGAGCATCAATATATATATATTGGCAAGTGTGCTTATATTGACTTTGGCCGAAACAATTGGTCTTTGGTTCATAAATTCATACATGAATTTCCCAACAGATGACTTATACGTTGTAAATATTGTATATCAATTCACGATAGTTTCTCTCATATTTCAATTATTACAACTCCCATATCAGTCGGCAATAATTGCATTTGAAAGAATGAATTTTTTCGCTTATCTAAGCATATTGGAAGCGGCTCTAAAGTTGGCAGTTGTTTTGATATTATTCAATCTTGAGTCAAATAGATTGATTGGATATGCGATTTCATTATCCGGAGTTTCTATTGCAATTTGTCTTAGCTATAGATTCTACTGTACTCGAAAGTTTGATTCTTGTAAGTATATACGTATATGGAATAAGCA
>NZ_JAIDKI010000228.1 GCF_029051885.1 Muribaculum sp. | reverse complement strand
TCCCTCACTGCGCGAACACATCTGCACGACGCTTGACCGCCCCAGCGTTAACAAATATTGGTGAACGGGGTCTAAATTGTGGCAGGGGGTGTTTTTGTTTAGAGCTGGATTATATGAGGCACTTCACAAATAAGCGCAGCCTCTTTGTAATAATCACAGCTATGCTCCGGCACTCTCTGTGGCGTACTCGCGCACAGTCGGACTCTCGACATCCACGCCATACTCTCTGGCACGCGCAAGTATGGCACGTGCCAGTTTGGGCTTCAGCTCTTCAGGACAATAACGGAAATATGCTTCGGCCGCACGCACATGGGCGGCATCGGGCATAGGGTATTCACGACGCTCGGGAAGTCCGAACACACTGTCGGGCATATCCTTGCGCTCCTCGTAAGAAATTCTGTCGTTCATAACGCTCTTTATTTTCTGCAGAAAAAATTATCAGCAGTTCCGGTCGACCGGGACTGCTGATATATATAACGTACCGCTGACTACAGTGGTTAGCCGAAGCAATAGCCGTTAACAAATATTGGGAAACTGGAGCTTAGCTCTTATTTCATCAAACGCTTTTCGGTTGTCACAGAGCCGTCGGAGTATACAGTCTTTACAATATACAGAGACGATGCGGCAGGTGTGGAAACTCTGCGTCCCGACATGTCGTAATACTCGCGCGACACAGCCTCACGCTCTGCTGCAATAGCGTCCTCTATGCCCGACGAGGTGATATTAATATCTCCGTTGTAGAGTAATGTAAGCTGACCGAGGGCAGAATATCCCTTGATTTCATAAGAGTATGCGTTGCCCGCGCTCAGTCCTTCAAAGGTGTGGTTAAAGTTGCCGGCACCGATATTTTCGCCTTCGAGCACGTCGGTACGTATCTCACGGTCTCCGGCCGAAAGACGCAGTTCATATCTTACCGGAGTGCCGGTGTAGATATCATCGCCATATGCTTCCCAGGCCACAGTAGCAGAATTGCCGCTGATACTTACCGAAGGTGCACCCGGAAGCACATCATCATATGTAAGATTGGGATAAAGGGTGCTCCATGCCGAAGCATATGCCTCGGCCGAACCCTTTGGCACCTTGACTGTCGACTGCAGAGTCACCACATTGGCTCCGACAAGCACCGGAGGCTCTACCGCGAAGCTATAGAATACAGTCATATTGTTGCACGAAGAGCCGAGCGGACTCATCTTGGTGAGCGTCGAGGGGAGACTCATCCACTGCATCGCACTGCACATACCCATAATCGAAAATCCGCCTTCTCCCGCTATGCCGATAGTAGTGATACCCTCGGGAAATACCAGAGTGCTGATACCGGTAAGAGAGAATGCATTGTTGCCGATAGTAATATCGCGGTTGGGGAGTTTAATCGACTTGATGTTGGAGTCAGTGAAAAATGCCATGTCTCCTATGCTCTCCAGAGTTTCGGGAAAATCAAGTTCGGTAAGCCCGGGGCATCCGTAGAAAGCCGCCATGCCGATTGTCTTCAGATTCTTTGAGAACACTATGCCGGATAGTTTGGAATTGCTGTTGAATACATATCCCTCGATATCGGTTATCGACTCGGGCATCACATATACGTCGGTACGCGCTCCGGGATATGCAACAAGGTGGGTCTTGTCCTTGGTCACGACCACGCCATCGATATCGGTATAGTGAGAATTGGCCTCGTCGACCTTTATATTTTGCAAGGAAGTACAGCCGAACACCATCACCTCGCCGATTGTAGCTACATTCTTCGGTATGAAAAGTTCAGTGAGCGATGTGCACTGACGGAAGGCATTCTCGTCGACCAGCGTCACCGATTCGGGTATGTTGATTTCCGACAGCGACGAACAGCGGTTAAACATACTGTTGCTTATTGCAGTAAGGCCTGCGGGGAGCTCGACAGTCTTCAGCGACGAGCATCCATAAAATGCAGAGGAGCCGATTGCAGTGATGCCACTGTGGAGATTTATGGACTCAAGTCCGCTACAACCATAGAATATACCGTTGCTTAATACTGTAATACTTGCCGGAATCGACATGCTCTTAAATGATGCACAGCCATAGAAGCAGTTGGCATCGATGTAGGTGATGCTCTCGGGGAGAGTCACATCAGCGAGCGAGGCACATTCATAGAAAGCAGCCATGCCGAGTGTCCGGATTCCGTCCGGAAGTTTCACCTCAGACAGAGCGCCACAGCGGTAGAAAGCCTGATTGCCGATTTTCTCAAGCGATTCGGAAAGTGATATATTTACAAGTTTGGTACAGTTGCTGAAAGCACCGGCACCTATTGCGCGCACCGTCTCCGGAAGCTCTACTTTCGTCATACCGCAACCATAGAAAGCGCCATCTCCTATCGAGTCGAGCACAGCATTGAAGTGTATCGTTGAGAGCTTGCCACAGGAGGAGAAGGCATACCCACCAAGTGTTTTCATCTCGGCAGGTAGAGTGACCTCGGTAAGCGATGAGCAGGTGTTGAAAGCATAAGTATCTATTTCTTCAAGTTTGTCGGGTAACACCAGCGACGGTATAGCCGTGCAACTCGAGAAAGCGCTGCCCATCACACATGTAAGCGTAGAGGGAAAACTTACTTCGGTAAGCGCCGAACATTTATAGAATGCCC
This sequence comes from Muribaculum sp., assembly GCF_029051885.1. GTDB lineage: Bacteria > Bacteroidota > Bacteroidia > Bacteroidales > Muribaculaceae > Muribaculum. Next base: position 16,669 of record NZ_JAIDKI010000228.1, on the reverse strand, counting down.
ATTTGCCGATTGTGGCGATACCCTCGCCCATAGATACGCTCTTAAGCGACTTACATTCCTGGAAAGCCTGTTGCGCCACAGAGGTTACTGTATAGTCTTTGCCTTCGACCGTTACGGTTCCGGGGATATCGACACTGGTCATCTCTGTATAAGTAGTACTGCGAACCAGGGCAGCAGTACCGTCCGCTTCATTCAGGTCGTAGTACAAATCGCCGACCTGGACCGACTCTGCATATGCCGATAAAGCAGCGACCATAAAGACACCCACAGCCGACATACGCACAACATTGTAGAAATAGCTCATAATGTGTAATTGGTTTTATTGAAAATTACGATTGTTGTGTCATACAACTTCGCAAATTTAGCAATTTGTTTTCAATATCATAATCAATTACACTTTTTGTTGCAAAATTGATTGCAATTACATGCTTTTTCTATATGCTTCCGCAGTCTGTCGAGCAGTACGCTCCCATGAATATCCGCGCAACACAGCCGATGCCCTGCGCGTGAGCGAGCGTGTGGCGTCGCTGTCGTCGAGCACTCCGGCCACAGCCGCCGCTATCGCCTCAGGGTCGGTGGGGTCGAAATATACCGCTCCGTCGCGGGCCACCTCCGGGAAACAGCTCGTTGAGCTTACCGCTACCGGACATCCGGCGCCGAAAGCCTCCAGAATGGGCAGTCCGAACCCCTCGTAAAGCGAAGGATAAACAAAGCATGCGGCATGGCGGTAGAGCCACAGAAGCTGGGCATTCGTAGCCTGAACGGCTGTCACCTTGTCGCGGATGCCGAGCACATTGAGCAGCTTTGTCTCAGTGTCCGACAGCGGAGAGCCGGCACATACCAGACGCAGCCCTTCGTCGGCCTTGGCCAGCGACGCAAACGCCTCGGCCAGTCCGCTGAAATTCTTATACCCCTTGCGGTCGCCGACAAAAAGCAGATATGGCCCGGATATACCCTCTACAGCGACCTCACGCGATGAGAGTGAAGAATATCCGTGGTGTATCACATCGATTTTGCTCTCGTCGATACCGTAATACTCCACGATATCGCGACGGGTGTTCTCGCTGATGGCGATTATGCGCGATGCCGCCATGGCGAGCTTCTTCTTGCGCCGTATCACCTTGCGGGAGTCGGGCAGCAGGTCGGGATAGCGCTCATGGGTGAAGTCGTGGACTGTAAGCACAAACGGCTTTCTCCCGATAGCATTCATGAAGTAATCGTTGTAGTAGGTAGGATGGAATATATCAAAATCACCCGCCCTCAGCTGCTGACGCGCCATAGAGTTGTCGGCCCACTCATAGAGCTTCTTGCGCAGACGAAACGAGCCTATGTCGAGACGTTTGACAGGCAGTTTCATACCAAGGTCGGCCAGATATGCGTTCTCACTGAAAAACGGCGCCGGCAATACCGGGCTGATCCCTTTGGGCATATGGCGCATCAGCTCTACAAAATAGCGGGATATACCGCCGAATCTCTGCCAGGCAAACACCTGGGTATCATATAGTACTTTCATTTTAACCTTTTGATTGCAATTTGCAGCAGCTACTTTTTTTGACTCGTCTTTTTTGACAAAACGGTCGATGATATAATATCGATGTTGGAGTAGCCGAGGCGAGCCTGGAGATATTCCTTGAGTTTCTCTTCCTGGGCGCGGGAAATCGGCGAACGGTACTGCACGAGAGCCACATTGATGGTATCGAGAATCTTAGTGTCTACATTGCTGACAATGCCGCGCGTGACGGCTATATCCCTCACCTGTGGGAACAATACCTTGATTTCAGGCGAGATAGTGGCGCCGATGGTATCGTTGCGTGCTATCACATCGGTCACGGCACGCAGAGAGTCAATCTCCTGTCGCTGTGCGTTGATGGTGTTCTGCGTCACCTGGTATATGTCGCGCACCATCGTCGACGTAATCTCGCCGGGATTCACCTGCACACTGTTGTCGCCCTGGATGATACGCAACTGAGTGCCCGCGATGCCAAAGCGTGCGAGCTGTGGTGTAAGAGCCATTGTCAGAGAGTCCTCCGGGAGCAGACGCCCCATAAGCGTCACCGTAAGAGTGCGCTCACCACGACCATCCTCCTTGGCCTTGTACGACAGCACCTGAGTGGCGGGAAAGTCAAAATTCTGCTCGACAAAACGTCCGCAGGCAGTCTGGAAAGCGTTGGTACGGTACATACGGTAGGTCATGAATCCGGCCGGAACCATCGTGAGCAGTGCCACTGTATACACCGTGCGGCGCACGCGCTTGGCGCGGACAGGATTGGAGAAGTCAGTCACCTTGTATTTCATCGCTTTCACGCCAAGTGTTGTAGCACAGGCGATAAACACCGAGTTGATAAAAAACAGATAGAGGGCGCCGAGGAAGTAGTTCATCTGCCATGTGGCAAGTCCATAGCCTACGGTACATAGAGGCGGCATGAGCGCCGTGGCGATTGCCACTCCGGGTATCACATTGCCCTTGGTCTTGCTCCCGATGGCGATAATGCCGGCAGCTCCGCCAAAAAATCCGATAAGCACATCGTAGATAGTGGGCGACGTGCGGGCCAACAGCTCGCTATGCCCCTCATTGACCGGAGATATAAGGAAATAAACCGCAGAAGTGGCTATCGAAAACGCCGTGGCCATAAACAGATTGCGGAACGAGCGCTTCATCAGGTCGAAATCCTGGATACCGACAGCCAGCCCCAGCCCGATAATAGGCCCCATGAGCGGAGAGATAAGCATCGCGCCAATGATGACCGCCGTAGAATTGACATTGAGCCCGAGCGATGCTATGAATATGGCCATAATAAGCACCAGTAGATTGGTGCCGCGAAACGACACGCCCTCTCTTATCGTCTCCTCAGCCTCCGACTGTGGCAGAAGAAAAGAGGTAAGGTCGAAATAATCCTTTATGGCCCCGGAGAAGGCCTTTAAATCTATCTGTTTCATATGCATGTATATTATCTGTGGACTCTGCGGGGTATTATCATCGCAAGGGATAGATGCTCGCGACGCATCACAACAAAGCCATACACAGCGAGCAGTGCGCCGCGGTAGATGAAGTCGGCCCAGTGCGAACCGAGGTCTATGCAGCAACCGAGCGGATAAAGCACGGCGGCAAGCCCGACATAAAACATCAGGCGTCCCACATTATAGCCTATCGGATATTTCACCTTGCCTACAAAATAGCTTGCCACCATCATCACACCGTAACAGCAGAAGGCCGCCCAAGCACAGCCCATGTAGCCGTAACGCGGCACGAGCAGCACGTTAAGCACTACCGTGACGGCCAGTCCGAGCAGGGAAAACCATGTACCCCATACGGTCTTGTCGGTAAGTTTGTACCATAGCGACAGGTTGAAAAACACTCCGAAGAAGAATTCCGCAGCCATTATCACCGGCACTACCTTAAGGCCGGCCCAATAGTCGGGACGCACGAAGTAGCGCAATATGTCGAGATAGTACATGACACCGAGAAAGATAAACATGGCGAAAATCACGAAATATTTCATCGCGTCGCGGTAGGCCTGCAACTTGTTGTCGCCACGTTCGCGGCTCTGCGAAAAGATAAACGGCTCGTAGGCGAAACGGAATGCCTGGATAAACATCACCATCACTATGGCTATCTTGTAGTTGGCGCCGTATATGCCCAGGCCGGCCATCGCGTCGGAAGTGGCAAGCACAGGATACAGTATCTTGTCGAGAGTCTGGTTCATGATGCCAGCAATGCCGAGCACAAGCAGAGGAAACGAGTAGGCAAGCATCTCGCGCAGCAGACGCCCGTTGAATATAAGCGGTATGTGGACTATATCGGGGAGAAGCATCACCAGTGTCACCGCCGAAGCGATAAGGTTGCTGAGGAATATGTAGCCTATACCGAAGTCAGCCACATAAAACCACTCGACCCACCCGGGAGCTACGCGCATAAGCCACGGACACACCAGCAGAAAAAAGATATTGAGCAATATGTTGAGGCCGATATTCACCAGCTTGAGCATGGCGAAACGCACCGGACGCTTCTTATAGCGCAGATAAGCGAACGGTATGCACGAATATGCGTCAATGGCCACGGCGAGCGCCATCATCCATAAATAACTCTCATGTCCGCCACACTCCATGGCCCGGCTTACAGGCTCCAGAAACAACAGCACGAGGGCGAAAAAAAGCGTCGATGTAAATCCAAGCGACGTGAGCGAGGTAGAGTATACCTCATCGGGATTGCTATAGCGCTCGTGGTTGGCAAAACGGAAAAAACCTGTCTCCATGCCATAGGTAAGGATAATCAGTGCGAGCGCTACGATTGAGTAGACATAAGTGACCACTCCATACATGTCCTCGGGAAACAGACGGGTGTAGAGCGGGACGAGACACCAGTTGAGGAAGCGTCCCACTATAGAACTGACACCATAGATAGCGGTGTCCTTTGCCAGTGATTTTACTCCGGCCATATAAGTTTAAGAGCTTGTTTAATAATAAAGAAGCGGCACACAACCGCTTCATGACAGATATCTCCGGCCCTGTAGCGACGAAATCCGATGTTGCCGAGATGGCATCACAGGATTATGCACCGCGACACAGTCGTCTATGAGAAGAGCGACATTCCATCGGAGTCGGGCCTGATGCCAAGATGTGAGTAGGCCAGCATCGTCACCTCCCTGCCCCTTGGAGTACGCTTTATGAAGCCCTCCTTGATGAGGAAAGGCTCATACACCTCCTCGAGCGTCCCCGGGTCTTCGCCGAGCGCCGTAGCGATGGTGGTAAGGCCGACAGGACCGCCGCGAAACTTATGTATGATAGTCGTGAGTATCTTGTTGTCAATCTCGTCGAGACCATATCGGTCGATATTGAGAGCCTCCAGGGCATAACGCGCAATTTCCGGGTCAATGATACCGCACCCCTTTACTTGCGCGAAATCACGCACACGGCGCAGCAGGCGGTTGGCTACACGGGGGGTGCCGCGGCTGCGGAGCGCTATCTCATGGGCCGCCTCGGCTGTACACTTGACTCCGAGAAGTCCGGCCGAGCGCAACACAATACGCTCAAGCACCTCGTGGTCGTAGTACTCCAGATGGCAGTTGATGCCGAAGCGCGCACGCAACGGCGATGTAAGCAGACCGCTGCGGGTAGTGGCTCCAATAAGAGTGAACGGAGCAAGAGTAAGCTGCACCGTACGCGCCCCCGGCCCCTTGTCAATCATTATGTCTATACGGTAATCCTCCATGGCCGAGTACAGATACTCCTCGACCACGGGGCTCAGACGATGTATCTCGTCGATAAAGAGCACATCGTTTTCCTCAAGCGAGGTAAGCAGTCCGGCCAGGTCGCCCGGCTTGTCGAGCACGGGGCCTGATGTTATCTTGAATCCTACGCCAAGCTCGTTGGCGATAATCTGCGACAGAGTCGTCTTGCCCAGACCGGGAGGACCATGCAGGAGAACATGGTCAAGCGATTCGCCACGCATCTTGGCAGCGGCGACAAACACGCGGAGATTCTCTACGATTTTGTCCTGACCGCTGAAAGCGCTGAACCCGGAGGGGCGCAGCGCTCGTTCAATGTCGTTTTCCGTACGGTCGGACGATAGCGATGAGTCACGTATGTCGAAGTCGTTGTTCATTAAACTATTCGATGATTGACTTTACTTTTTTAATGATTATCTGTGGAGAAATACCACGCAGACAGTGGTAATCGCCACGCATACACGGCTTGTTGCCGAAAACGGAGCAGGGACGACATGTCATAGGCAGCTGTATGATGTCGTTCTCATGCTGACGGTATCCCTTGAATCCGCAATACGAGTGTGTGGCTCCCCATATGCTTACGACTCTCACACCTACCAGCGACGCGAGATGCATGTTGGCAGAGTCCATGGTGACGATTGTGTCGAGATAGCTCAGAAGCGCCATCTCTACCGGGAAGCCATGCTTTTTGTCGGCAAGAGACACGACTCCAGGATATGTCTGAGCCCAGCGCCCGAGAATCTCGCGCTCATAGTCGCCACCGCCGAAGAGGAATATCCTCACTCCGGGAGTACTTGAGAGTTCCTCAACCACTTTCTCCATCTGCTCAGGCGGATATATCTTGCCCTTATGCTTGGCAAAAGGCGCTATTCCCACCCATTTTTCGCCGGGAGCCTTAGGGGGAGTGATAGAACTGAAGATAGCAGGATCGGCCGCACCGTCGTAGATACTGGCGAAAGGCTCCTCCATCGAAAATCCGAAGCGATAGAACACCTCACGGTAACGGGCACGAGAGGAGATGAGCGGGAGCATCACCTTGTTGCGCGGACGTGTCAGAGCACGCTTATGCATACGCCCCTTTCGTATTGTATGCACAGAAACTCCGCGCAACAGTCCCGACAGCGATATCATATAGCTGCGCAGCACTCCGTGGAGATCGGCCACAGCATTGATGTCATACTCTTTCTTCAGCTTTGCAAACAGACGCCACAGGGCGTAGGCATGAGGATATTCGGTCTTGAAATCAATACCGAGCACGACCAGATTGGCAGGCGGATTGATAAAGAGCGACGCCTGCGACTTCTTGGTAAGGAATATGAAGCGTGTATCCGGATTGCTGCGACATACGGAGTATACCACAGGGATGGTCATGGCCACATCTCCGAGAGCGGAGAAACGCATGACCAGCACGTTGCGGGGGAGTCCCTCTTTATTTTTTGGCATAAAGCACAGGGTTGGTGGCCGGGTCGTTGTACATCTTCATCTGCCGGTACACCTTCATGTACTTGCGTCCGGCTTCGATATCTGCAAGCAGCATATCGATGGCCGCCGTAAGGTCTTTCTCCTGCTCCAGGAGTATATCGAGCTTGCCGCGGCAACGGGCCACATGGGCTTCGTCGGCATCAGTGCGCTCGGTCTCGGCATTCATGTGATAAATCTTCACGGCCAGAATCGACAGGCGGTCGATGGCCCATGCCGGAGTCTCTGTGTTGATGGTGGCATCGGGAAGAGGAGCCACGTCCGCATATTTGTCGCGGAAATATGTGTCAATCTGCTCTACCATATCGGTACGCACTTGATTGGAGGCGTCGATACGGCGCTTAAGCACCAATGCCTCAGCCGGGTCAATAGCCGGGTCACGTATCAGGTCCTCGAGATGCCATTGTACTACGTCGACCCAGTTTTTTGCAAACAGCACATGCTCGAATGTCCCTTCTCCATAAGGGTTGGGGCAGGGTGTGTCTACATTATCTGTCTGATGATATGCCTCTGTAGCGTCGGCAAATATCCTAAAGGCTTTCTTTGCAAGTTCCATATCAGCGGAAATCTTAGGGTTGTAAAACACAAAGATAACATCTACATTCGAATCCTCCAACTTTTTCTACAGCCAAGAAACTTTTCCGGCATATCGCCGGCAATTTCGAAAAAATACCTATCTTTGCACCCGCATTGGTTCGAGCCATAATGTACCACAATCCCATTACGGCCGATTAAAAGGGAAGCCGGTGAAAATCCGGAGCAGACCCGCTACTGTAAGTCCTATGCAACGTCGCGGCATACCAAGCCATTGACACCGCCAGCATGAATCAAGGTGTTGAGAAGGCCAACCGCAACGGGGACAAGCCAGGAGACCTGCCATGCCTCAATTATTTCAACAATCTCGCGGATTAGATTTTGAAGTGAACACAGCAACCGGCCATAACCATCAGGCATTGTCAGAGAGTCAGAAACGCGACTCCGCCTTTCCTGCTGTCCGCCCCCTGCAACGAGGGGACGGCAATGATGCTTTCGCATATTTTACTTCCGGCAATCCACTCCCTATGGCTTCACTTCAGTTCTTTTTCACGTCACATTCAATCTCAACGTGTAAAAGTATTGACAAATGCTAAGTGATTTTTTATCTGCCCTGAAGTTTGATACAATCGGCAGCTTTGCAGCACCTGAGGGCACTTCGCCCGACATAATCGTAAAAGCCCAGATAGCCTCCGGACTGAGGATACTCACCGACGGACACATACACCGCAAAGAATGGGACAATTCATTCTTCAAAGGACTCGCGGGCCTGAAAGAGACAGTAATCGAGTCGGGACACATATACCAGGAATGTCCTGCGATGACCACCCTGCTCCGCCTCACGGGCAGAATCGCAGCAGACGACATGAATCCGGCCAAAGAGGAATTCAAGGCTCTAAGAGATATTACTCCCGAAGGCCACATAATCAAGCAGACAATGCCTGCGCCGTCCCATCTTCTGGCAAAAATGATGGATGACAATGCCTGGAAATCAATCTACAACACTACGGAAGAACTGTGCCTGGATATAGCCGCAGCCTACAGAAAAATGCTTTCGGACCTCTACAGCGAAGGATGCAGGTTTGTGCAGTTTGACGACTGCTCCTGGGAGCCTATGATGTATGCCGGAGGCATAAAATGCCTGCTGCAGGGCGGAACAGATATCGAAAGATACATATCACTCCTCATTGACATCAACAACGACTCAATAGCCGGACTGCCTTGCGACCTGACCACAGCGCTATATGTATGTCGTGGCAGCTATGACTCTCCACGCTACCGTCAAGTCGACTACAGCCTTATCGCACCGCGCCTTTTCGCCAAAAGCAACGTGGACATGTTTTATCTCGACCTCAATGTAGACTCGGCAAACGACTATTCCATGCTAAAGTATATGCCTGATGGCAAAAAAGTGATGCTGGGCATTGTATCGCCGTTCGACACACCGGATGACCCGTCGCAGTTTATCAAATACAATCTGAACGAGGCGTCGATTTACTGTGGCTCACTCTATCCGGGCATCTCTTTCCGCTGCGGAATGAATAATCCCTCATCACTTCTCCCCTCCCCCGAAACCCAATGGGCCAAAGTAGAACGCCTCAACAAAATTGTGATGGAAATATGGCGACAGCATGCAACATGGCAGCATATGCAGCATAGCTTGTAGTGCCATTCCAAATGATATTTTTCTTTATTGTCTGTAACTCCTACATGACGCCACAAGTCCGTCGTGATGACGTACTTGTGGCGAGGCAGGAGTCATCTATCACAGACTGCCCGATTTTTCTCTTAAAGAATGTTGGGATTTCTCCAATAAACATTGAAATAATATGACAACATAATTCATACTCGATAATTGACATAAATCGCGCTATAACAACAAGACTCTTTTCTGCGATTTATACAGCAGACCTGCCGTAGTATAAAGTATATACCCGACAGGTCTGCATTTTTTATTCGACTATTAGACCCCGTTCCCCAGCGTTAACAAATATTGGGGAACGGGGTCTAAACTATTAAGCCACCTAATCCCTGACAGGAGCAAGAGTTACGGCCTGTCCGCCGGTAGGAGCCATCTGTATGGTGAGAGTGTCGGACGATGTAACCGTGCGCGACGAGATAGACAGCTTAGAGAGGTCGCCCGACTCGATATCGTCGGCGTATATATCGGCTGTATATTCCTTACCCTCAGGCAGGAAAGTCAGTGGCAGTTCCAAGGTACGAGCCTCACTGTCGGTACCGGCGCCGATGAAGTAGCTTTCACCCGCACGGCGTGCCACCACGATATACCGGCCAATCTCGCCCATAAGCGCCTCCGACCAGTCGCAGTCGGCATTGAAGTCACGGAAGAACTTGAATCCCGGCTGACCGTCGTAATTCTCGATAAGGTCGGAAGCCATCTGCAGTGGCGAGTATATAATCACCCAGTTGGCTATCTGACGAGCCAGAGTAGTCTTTATGCAGCAATGGGCGTTGGGACCGTTCCACTCCAGACGTCCCTTGTCGGCCTTGGCGCGAGCGTAGTTGATGTCAAATATTCCGGGAGTATAGTCCATGGGGCCTGACAGCAGGCGCACAAAAGGAAGTATACACAGGTAGTCGGCACTGTTGCCCTCCGACCATGCGTTCCACTCCATACCGCGGGCACCCTCGCGGGTCATCATATTGGGCCAGGTGCGGCGTATGCCGGTCTCTTTTATCGGCTCGTGGGCATCTACCATCAGCTGATAGCGTGCGGCAGTCTCCACAACTTTCTGATAGTGGCGCACACCATACTGGGAGTGATGGTAGTATCCACCCTTGAATCCACCGGCATATCCGGTCTTTACGGTGTGTATGCCGAGCGATTGATAGTAGGCGAAAGCGCTGTCGAGCACAGCCTCATATTCAGGGATGTTGCCTCCGGTCTCATTGTGAGCCCAAAGCTCTATGCCATTGGCCGCTGCATAACGCGCTATGGAGTCGATGTCGAAGTCGGCATAGGCTTTTATGTAGTCGAAATGCTGGTTTCCGCCCCAGTTTTCCCAGCCTTCGTTCCAACCCTCGAAGAGTACTCCCTGTATGTCGTTGGCCTTGGCAAAGTCGATATGACGTATGGCGTTGGCAGTGGTGGCACCATGTCGCGGACCCATGGTCCAGGTCTGTGTGCCGAGATGCATGCCCCACCATACTCCGACATACTTCTGTGGTTTTATCCAGGATACATCATCAATCTTACAAGGCTCGTTAAGGTTGAGTATCATGGCCGAATTAATGAGATCGGTAGCCTTGCGGCCAATCTGGATTGTACGCCAGGGGGTGGTAAAGCGCGACGGTGTCACCGCCTTCACCCCGTCGGGCATAGGCGCAAGCGCCGCACGCAATGTGCGTAGAGCCGAAGTGTCGCGTCTGAGAGTCATCTCGGGAAAGTCGTACAGCGCGGCTTCATGTATGGAACCGAACACCCGTGTGGAGTCGGTCATGAAGGTAAACGGAGTGTTGGCGTCGGACACACTGTCGACAGGCAGCACCCTGTAATTCTTCTCGTATGAATCAAAATCGGCAGGTATCGACCATGAAGTGGTAGCCTCGGCGAATGCAAACTCCGTCAACTCGTCCATTACCGTTATGGAGTCGCGTCCCGCGGCCTCCCACTCGTAGCGGAAAGCCACACCGTCGTCAAACGCGCGCACACGAAGGGTCATGGTAAGCGCAGAATCTGCAAGCGTCATCGCCATCTCGTTGTAATGGTCGCGTATCTCTTTGTTCTCACCCCAGGGCTGATGCCACACGGTATCGGCCTCAGCGAATGCAAGCGACATCCCGGCATCGGGAGCGGAGACAAGCCCGTCGGCCACAAATCCCAGACGCGATGGTAGAATCAGCGGGCGTCCGTCGACATCTACCCGGTAGCTGAGCGAGGAATCAGTACGGTCGAGAGCAAGCGTAATACGCCCGTCGGGCGACTGCACGACAGGCTCTGATTTCGAACATCCGACAGCTACAATACCAAGGGCTGCTACAATAAGTAATTCGTTTCTCATCGGTTTTTGATATTGTTGTTGTGATATAAGTCTCTGAGTATGTTCTACAAAGGTACACAATAGTTTTAACCGCGCAACAATCATTAGTCACGAAAAATTTGGCGTTTAGACAATAATACTTTATTTTTGCGCAATAAGGTCTATTGGGAGTATGACGGCACCTTATCGTCCTCAATGCAAGTCCATTCATAAAGCTATATATGGTCATGAGAAAGCTAATATTGTTTACCATCGTCGCCGGAGCGGCAGCATGCCTGGCAGTCGCATGCACCACCCGCGGCAGTAAGAACTCAAAGGCACATATCGCCGACAGCACGGCCACAACTGTAGTCCACCCCGAATGGTCGGAAAATGCAGTTATTTACGAGGTAAACCTCCGACAATATACCCCGGAAGGCACTGTAGGAGCTTTTTCCAGGCATCTGCCTCGGCTTAAAGAACTTGGCGCCGACATATTATGGCTCATGCCCGTACACCCCATATCAGAAAAAGAGCGCAAGGGCACGCTCGGCAGCTACTATGCAGTAGCCGACTATAAGGCTTTCAATCCGGAATTCGGAACAATGGATGATTTCAAGGATATGGTGAGAAAAGCCCATGAAATGGGATTCAAGGTAATAATCGACTGGGTGCCCAACCATACCGGATGCGACAACCGATGGGTGGTCGATCATCCCGACTGGTACGTGCGCGACGAGGACGGTGCGTTAGTATCGCCTTATGACTGGACCGACGTATACAAACTCGACTATTCCAACAATGAAATGCGCGACGCTATGGCCGATGCTATGGCGTTCTGGCTGCGCGAGGCCGATATCGACGGATTCAGATGTGACGTTGCCGGAGAGGTGCCGACCGATTTCTGGGATGATACCCGCAAGAAGCTCGAGGCCGTGAAGCCCGGTATATTCATGCTCGCCGAGGCAAGCAAACCCGAACTACAAAAGAACGCTTTCGACATGGGCTATAACTGGCCTATGAAAGATCTTTTCAACGCCATTGCCGCCACCTCCGGCCAGAACACCTATCTGCGGCCCGACAGCACCGCTGTGAGCTATCCGGAAAAACACGCCATCGACATCGACACACTGCTGGCCAAGCAGTCGATAGAGTATCCCGCAGGCACATACATGATGAATATGATTACCAACCACGACCTCAACTCGTGGGAAGGCACTGAATTCGAGCGCCTCGGCAATCTCACCCAAGCGATGGCAGTCCTTACATACACACTCCCGGGAATGCCGCTCATATATACCGGACAGGAAACCGGGCTCGACCGCGCGCTGGAGTTCTTCGAAAAGGATGTGCCGCCCACATGGACGCCCCGCAACGACTACTTCGAATTCTATCAGAAACTCAACCATCTGAAACATACCCATCCGGCCCTAAGAGCCGGAGCATCAGGTGCCGACATGAAGCGCTATCCTACCACGAGCGACGACATATACGCTTTCAGCCGCAAGGATGACGGAGGTGCCACAATATATGTATTCGCCAACCTCGGCAACTCGGATACTCCGGTGGAGTATACAGGGGAAGCTCCCGCTAAAGATATCACAGCTGTCAACTTCTTCACAGGCAGAACCGATGAGTTCCCTACAACACTCAGTGCCGGGGAATATCACATATACGTATCGCGATAAGAGCCGGTGGGACAATATTGCGGAAAATCATGCTGCGGATAGCCTCTCTTTGCCGCGGATTCACTATCTTTGGGGTCACAATCCTAACCCTGAAAGCATGTATGGCACCCATTGCTGAATGATACATGCACCAAAGACAACCATGGACCGCAAAGGCAAACTATACTTCCGATACGGCACGATGGGCTCAGCCAAAACAGCCCTGCTCCTTACCCAGGCCTACAACTTCGAGGAGCGAAAGATGACCTATGTATGTATGAAGCCGGTCGTCGACACACGCGAGAAAGACAATGTAATACGCTCCCGAATCGGCATAGAGCGCAGATGCAGCTGGATATACGCCGATACGGATCTGTATCTGATGATTCGCGACCTGTTCGGACGAGCCGGAGCCGTAATCGACTGGATACTCATTGATGAAGCGCAGTTTCTGTCGGCCGAGCAGGTCGACCAGCTTGCACGCATAGTCGACGACTATGGAAGCAATGTGATATGCTACGGACTGCGCACGGATTTCCGAACCCACCTCTTCGAAGGCTCGCGACGCCTGTTTGAAATCGCCGACTCTATCGACGAGATAAAGAGCACATGCTCCTGCGGACGCAAGACCATAGTAAACGCACGTATCGACTCCAACGGCGATTTTGTGACAGAAGGACAGCAGCTCGAAATCGGAGGCGACGACCGGTACATAGCGGTATGCCGCAAATGCTGGCGAAACAACCGTATCGAGCAGTCGGCACGCCATGCCCTGCCTCTGCTGTAAGACATAGATTACTCCGTATGTACACCTCGGTATAGCACACACTTAAACCATCCCCTCATTCGAAAGTCAACTATATATACTACTGAATTGTTTTAACCCAATAATACCCTCTGACAATGGTAATAGGAAATCTTACCGACACTTTCCGCTACGATACCCTGTCGCCGGCTATCGCCGACGCTCTTGCATGGGTAAAGGCCAATATCGGAATGCCCGGCTTCGAGGCCGGAAAGAAAATAGTTCTTGCCGACGGCGACATAGTAGTCAACTGCCAGGAAGTCGACCTGAAACCGGCCGAAAAAGCCCTGATGGAAGCCCATCGCGACTGGATTGACATACAGGTATCAATCGACACACCCGAACTAATGGGATGGTCGCCCCTGTCGGCCTGCCACGACACCGTGCAGGAATACGACAGCGAAAAAGACTGCCTGCTTGTCGCCGACAAGCCCCAGTGTCTTGTGCCGATGCTCCCGGGACAGTTCATGATATTATATCCCGAGGACGCACACGCGCCAAACATCGGCGAGGGACGCCACCGCAAGTATGTAGTGAAAGTGCGCGTGGGCAAATAACTCGATTCTTACACACCGTGGTATGCATCGGCCCGGGCCGATGCATACCCGAAAACATATTCAGACCTCATGACACGTATTAAAAATTTGTTGTTCGCTCTGTTTTTGGCTGTTGCTGTCATATCGCCGGCATATGCTCTTGATCTCCCCGACGAGGACCTCAACTATATCGTGTTGTACAAATGGGGACTGATCAACAAGGATGCCGCCTCGGCCACCCTGTCGCTGCGCAGCGACGGCGCCGACTATCGCGCGCAACTCGCGGCCTCGACGCTACCGTGGGCCGACAAGGTATTCCGCGTGCGCGACACACTCCAGGTAAGGATACAGAAGGCCGGATGCCTCCCTGAGATATACCGCAAGATAACCCATGAAGGTGGCACATACAACCGTGATGTGGTAAAATACTCACGCGCCGGCAATGAGGTGACAGGCCATGCAACACGCATGCGACAGAAAAACGACGGTCCCGTAATGCGCTTTGACACTACGCTATATGCTACCGGCCCTACGTTCGACATGCTCTCCATATTCTATTACCTGCGCCAGTTTGACTATCCTACAATGAGCGTAGGCTCGCAGATTCATGCCGCCCTTTTCTCAGGAAAGAATGTAGAGCAGATAACAGTGACATATCGCGGCACACAGCGGGTGAAAATCAAGGGACGCCAGTGGGATGCATACTATCTCACATTCTCATTCACCCACAAAGGAAAACCAACGGGAGAGACTATGTATACCTGGATATCTACCGACGCCCAGCGCATACCTCTCAAAGTCGAGGGCAAACTGCCACTGGGCAAGGTACAGGCTCTATACACCGGAGGCACGGAGTGACGGCATCTCTACCGTCGTGTAGAGCGCAGAAAGAAATATAGAAACAGGGCTGCCGCAAGAAACAGGCTTACCGAGAAACTCATGATGATGCCGTATGTGCCGAGGCCAAGCGGAAATCCCATAAGATAAGTGGCAGGAACTCCTACTACAACATAGCTTACAAAGGCTATCCATATCATAGGCATGACATGTGAGGTGCCGCGCAGAGCATTGGCGAAATTAATCTGAGTGGCGTCGCCGAGCTGATACACGACCAAGGGCACTATCAGGGCCACAGTAGCTTCTATCACTCTCACATCCTCGGTAAAGGCATGTATCATATCGCGCTCGAAGAATATGAATATCAGCGAGGATATGGTGGCAAGCGTAAGTATTATATGGTAGCCGGCAAACGCAACCCTGCGCATCTCGCGCCTGTCGCTCAGTCCGGCGGCATTGGCCACAAGCACCGACACCGCATTACCCATGCTATAGTAGATGCAAAAACCGAGAGTACCGGTGATGACTATAATCTGAAATGCAGCGAGCGATATAGCTCCAAGCCATCCTGCCATTACCGCGGCAAATGTAAATGAACCCGACTCGAATGTCATCTGCATGGATACCGGCCACGATGTGCGGTTGACCTGCATGGCCATGCGGCGTGTCATCCGGCCACGACGGAATCCCCGGAAATACTCGCTGAATTCTTTCCTGAAACAGAATATGGCGATTACCGTCAGCGGACATATTATGCGCGCCGTGAGGGTGCTTACTCCGGCGCCCATCAGTCCGAGTTCGGGCATGCCCCAGTTACCATAGATAAACACATAGTTGCCCAGAATATTTACAGCATTGGCGCCCAATACAATCCACATCGGCAGACGCGTGCGGTTGATGGCGAAAAGCCACTGGGCGAACACATTGAAAAGCGATATCGGGAGCAGTCCCGCCAGCACTATAAGGTAGTACGGACGTATCAGCGGGAGCAATTCCTCAGGCTGTCCCATGCGGTCGAGATTAAGCCACACAAGAGTCATAACAGCCGTCACAATCAGCGTGAACGCTATATTGAGCCATACGCCTGTGCGTATCATCGCGCCTATAGTGTCGAAACGCTTCTGAGTAAACAGTGCGCCGATAAGCGGAGTAAGGCCATATGTAAACCCCATGCAGGCAAAGTTGGCCACATTAAACACATTGTTGACAAACGACGCCGACGCAAGGGCCTCGGTCGAATATCGTCCTACCATTATATTGTCGGCAAAGGCCACGACAATCATGCCAAGCTGGCCTATCAGTATGGGTATACCCAGACGAATTATCGACCCGTAATACTCCTTATAATTTTTCCAGAATTCCTTCACTCGATTCATTAGAGACTCTTTTTTAGAAAATGTTACCGGCTTTCAATGCCGTACGACTTTGCAAAGTTACGGAAAATGCCGGAATGACAATCCTTATCACCACCGCTACAGGCAATAAGGAGGGCAAGCACTCGACGATTGACCGCCCTGGCGACAACATTCATTATTAGAGCTTGTTTAATAATAAATGTTGCCGCCAGGGTCGTATAGCTTGAGACGATTTTCGACATGTGACGAAG
>NZ_JAIDKI010000227.1 GCF_029051885.1 Muribaculum sp. | reverse complement strand
CCTCATCACAAGCGAAAATATGCTCGACGATTGACCGCCCTGACGGTAACATTTATTATTAAACAAGCTCTTAGTATATTATTATACGTAAATAAATCCTCTCGGCGGAAATATAAAATAATCTTAACGACTTATTTAGACATATGCGCATCGCTATCTACGGCAACACTTATCAGGAGAGACATATCGGAGAGCTTGTCCACTTCTTCGACGCTCTATGCCGCCAGAATGTGTGGGTCGAGGTCGAAGAATCGTTCTACAGATATCTGTGCGGGGTGCTTCCCTCGCCCCCCGTGGTCAACGATATAATCCGCGGCTCCGACTTCAATGCGGCCATAGCCATCAGTATCGGCGGCGACGGCACGTTTCTGCACACGGCACAGTGGGTAGGCGACAAGCAGATACCCATACTCGGCATCAACACTGGCCATCTGGGATATCTCGCGGCAACACACATGAAAGACGCCGACGAATGGATAGAGCGCCTTTTAAAGGGAGATTACGATATAGAGACGCGCACCCTCATCGAGGTGGAGGCCGACTGTCACCTTGCCGAGGAGATATGGCCGTATGCGCTCAACGAAGTGGCGGTGCTCAAACAGGACACCTCGTCGATGATAGAGATGAAGGCGCGCATCAACGGCACGCCGCTGGCCGTATATCTGGCCGACGGACTGATTGTGTCGACACCAACCGGCTCAACCGGCTACAATCTCTCGGTAGGCGGCCCGATTCTGGAGCCGTCGGCTCCCGTGTGGGCAGTATCGCCTATCGCGGCCCACTCGCTCACGATGCGTCCGCTGGTGGTACGCGACGACAGTGTGATAGCGATTACCACATGCTCGCGCTCCGGGGCCTACCGCCTCAGCCTCGACGGGCGGTTTCTGTCGCTCCCGGCCGAGAGCACGGTGACTCTGCGCAAGGCACCGTTTGCCACACGCGTGATAAAGCGTCCGGGCCATCACTTTACCGACACCCTGCGCGACAAACTGATGTGGGGTCTCGACACAAGATAACATGAAAACTGATAATAAGTAAGTCGTAAAAATTATTACGTATATGTCATGAAATCAACAGCAATGGCTGTCGCCATGGCCATGACGGTATGCGCCGTAGCCACAGGCTCGGAGCCTATAAAAATGGTCGATATTCCGGCAGGATATTTTTACATGGGGAGCCGCGCCCTCGGCGAGGATTTCGACGAAGGGCCGGTGCATAAGGTGACGCTGACCCGCCCGATGCGCATGAGCGCCACAGAAATCACCAATGCCCAGTATGAGGAATTCTTCCCGGAACACCGTGCCCTACGCGGCAAAAACGGAGTGTCGGCTGATGATAATGATGCCGTGGTCAACGTAAGCTATCACGATGCTCTGGAATTCTGTAAGAAACTGGGCCAACGCGAAGGCCGCATCTACCGGCTCCCCACCGAAGCCGAATGGGAGTACGCATGCCGCGGAGGCACATATACATTATATAATACCGGCGACTGGTTTCCCGACTCATGCCACAAGGCGCAGCGTGTGGCGCGCGATTTCGACCCCGTGTCGCTGCGTGTCGGGCAATTCGCTCCCAATGCGTTCGGGCTGTATGACATGCATGGCAACGTCGAGGAGTGGTGTATGGACTACTACGGGCCATATACCGCAGACGACGCAACCGACCCATGCGGTCCGGCGCAAGGAGAATACCGTGTAACGCGCGGAGGCAGCCACCATACGCCTGTGAAGTATCTGCGAAGCGCCAACCGCAGCGCCATGCTGCCCGACGACCGCCACTCCCAGACGGGATTCCGCATAGTGGAGTCGGACGCAACGCTCCAGCCATCAGGAGAGGCATGGAGCGTGCCGACTGTGCGCCATGACATATCGGGCGAAAAATTTACATGGGATACTCCGTCGGATACCCCCTTGTACATACCTCCGATACCGTTTGTCATCGCACCGCAGTGTGGCAGCCATGTGCCCTTTTACCGCCACAACCATCAGCCGGCAGTTACATGGTGTGACAACGGCGACCTGCTGGCCATATGGTTTTCGGCCAACGAGGAGAACGGCCGCGAGGTTACAGTGCTGTCGTCGCGGCTTAAGGCCGGGAGCGGCGAGTGGGAGGAGGCGCGCGAATTCTTCCGTGTGCCCGACCGCAACCTTACCGGCAGTTCGCTGCTCAACGACGGCAACGGCACACTGCTCCACATCAACGGCATGGAGGCATCGGGCGACTGGCAGAACCTCGCCATGACCGCACGCCGCAGTCATGACAACGGCGCGACATGGTCGGCGCCGGAAATCATCGCTCCCGAACATACACGCCGCCACCAGGTAATAGCCGGCCCGTCGATAACCGCCGAAGGATGGATAATCCAGGCATGCGACGCCGGACCGGGCGGACACGACGGTACAGCACTCCACATAAGCCGCGACGGCGGACACACATGGGAAGACCCCTGGGACGGTGCCCCCCTGCCCGACTTCCGCGAAGGCGCCACAGGGAGCACCATCGCCGGTATCCATGCCGGAACGGTACAGCTTGCCGACGGCTCGCTGATGGCTCTCGGCCGTGGCAACAGCATAACAGGCAGCGACGGCAGGCCCCGCATGCCGATGAGCATATCGCACGACATGGGACGCACATGGACCTACCATGCCTCTCAGCTACCTCCAATCGACGGAGGCCAGCGCCTGGTGCTCCGCCGCCTCAACGAGGGTCCGCTGCTGCTCGTGTCGTTCACCGACCATCCGCAGCGCACTCCTGAGGCTGAGCGCGGAATGGAATTCACGATGCCCGACGGTAGCCGGACGACAGGCTATGGAATGTATGCGGCAGTGTCGTTCGACGAAGGGCGCACATGGCCCGTACGCAGGCTTGTCACCGACTCCGTGCCGCGATTTCTCGACGGTGGAGCATGGACCGGATTTTTTGAATCAGACTCCACCCATGCCGAACCGCGCGGATACCTCTGCGCCACGCAGACGCCCGACGGCGTAATCCATCTGCTCAGCTCAAGGCTCCACTACCGGTTCAATCTGGCATGGCTCCTCGAGGCAATGCAATGACAGAGCATACATCAGCTCTCTTCAACACTGCGCATCCAGTCATTGTCGCTAATGGCATCTTCTACCAGACCTGTACCTCCTTCCGCTCCGTATTCCTCACCATGCTGCGATATGTCGAGACCGACCTCCTCGCTATGGCGTGACACTCGCAACGGAATCACCTTGTTTGTAATCCAATAAAGAAGGTAACTGACGGCAAACGTGTAGACAAACACCATGATCAGCACTATGATATGATTCCAGAAAAATTCCATACGCGATATCATGTCAGGTTCCTGGGAAGCAAAGAAATCATAGGCGAAATAACCGGTAAGCACTGTGCCGAGTATTCCACCCAGACCATGTGTAGGGAATACGTCAAGAGCATCGTCGAGCATATGGCTGTACCCCTTCCACGACACCGCAAGATTGCAGCATATGGTAATCAGGAGAGATATGAATACACTCTGTCCGACGGTAACCCATCCGGCACAAGGTGTAATGGCCACCAGCCCCACGACAGCGCCTATTGCAGCACCCATGGCAGAAGGTTTGCGTCCGCGTAGAGCGTCAAATGCCACCCATGTGACCATAGCCGTCGCAGCGGCGGTGTTTGTATTCAGGAACGCCGAGATGGCTATCCCGTCGGCGGCAAGCGAACTGCCGCCGTTGAATCCGAACCACCCGAGCCACAGTAAAGCCGCGCCGAGAAGCACAAACGGCACATTGGCCGGCTTGGCCGCATCCTGCGATGGTGTGCGGCGACCCAGGAATATAGCTCCGGCAAGAGCGGCGATGCCCGAGGCGGCATGCACCACTATGCCTCCGGCAAAATCGTGGACATGCATCATGGCAAACAATCCGTCGGGATGCCATGTACAATGAGCAAGCGGACAATATACAACGACTATCCACAATACCATGAAGAGCAGATAGCCGGAAAAGTGCACACGCTCAGCAAACGATCCCGTAATAAGAGACGGTGTGATAATGGCGAACTTCATCTGAAACAGAGCGAAAAGGGCCAAAGGTATGGTGGTCGTGGCCATGCCAATCTGCGACAATAGCGGGGAGTCAGGCTCCGTTACGTTGCTGACACCTACATTATTAAACATAAAGAAGTCACAAGGATTGCCGATAACATGGCCTATATCGTTGCCGAATGCGAGACCAAAGCCAAACACAACCCATATCACACTCACAAATCCCATCACGATGAAACTCTGAAGCATCGTGGAGATTACATTCTTCACCCGTACCATGCCTCCATAGAAAAACGATAGCCCGGGAGTCATCATAAGTACAAAGATAGTAGCCGTTATCATCCATGCCACATTCGCAAAAAGATGATTGTTGGGCATGTTGAACGAACCGGCACCCGAAGTATCAACCACCCCTACTATACCGATTACAAGCAACAAAACGAACACTGACAGCCATCCATAGCTGATTTTACGTCCTTTAACAGTCATAATGCAACAAATTTATTTTAGAGAATCATAGCACAATACCACCGCTCATAAGAATGCAGTAGCATTATTCCATAAACAACGCCACAAAATAAGCAAATAGAAACCAATCCACCAAATATTTTAGCAAAAATATATTCACCAAATATTGCTTAGATTTTTTTAAAATCATATAAACGGGCAAGTGCAGGATTTTCGTAACTTTGCATGACTATGCATGATGCCAGAGAGAAAAGCGATGCCACCGTACGCCCTTACGCCGGCGCAGGCTTAATGTATGCGGAAGTGATACTGCCTCTGCCGCTTGGAGTCACGTTTACCTACCGCATCCCTCAGGAACTTGAAGGGAAAGTAAGCATCGGCAGCCGGATTATCGTACCGTTCGGACGCAAAAAGCTGTATACAGCCATCGTATGCGGCCTTTCGCCCATCGCGCCGGAAGATATGCAGATAAAGGATGTAATGACTGTACTCGACCCATGGCCTATCGTGCGCCATCCGCAACTGCGCCTGTGGGAATGGATCAGCGAATACTATCTGTGCAGCATCGGCGATGTGATGAAAGCGGCCCTTCCGGCCGGTCTGAAAGTCGAGAGCGAAACCTTTGTCGAGGTCAATCCCGACTATGAGGAGGACACCTCGGCGCGTCTGACCGAGACCGAAGCCATATTGCTACAGACTGTCGACCACCACGGCCGCATCTCTGTGGCCGACCTTGAAAACCGCACGGGTATCACAAGAGCTACACAGACTGTGGCACGCCTCGTAGAGCGCGGCGCACTGATGATATCGGAAAAACTCGTAGAGCGTTACCGCGCCAAGCGCGAGACCATCGTAAGCCTGTCGTCGCCTCACGACGACACCGACGCCATGCACCGCGCGTTTGACTCGGTACGCGGCGCACCAAAACAGGAACAGCTGCTCATAGCGCTCATCGACATGCTCAACAAGAGGCGCCACGAAGGGCGCGAGCCGGAGGTGCTGCGGTCAGACCTGCTGACCGCCACCGGACTGAGCACCGCAATCGTATCGGCATTGTCGGCCAAAGGGATTATCCGCATCACCACACGCGAAGTCAACCGTTTCGGATTTACCGGCGTGGCTACGGGAACATTGCCTACACTCACCGACCACCAGGCCGAGGCCCTCGACCGCATACACCTCGGATTTCTGAAACGCGATGTGGTATTGCTCCATGGAGTCACGTCGAGCGGAAAGACCGAACTCTACATACATCTTATAGATTTCGTGCTGCGCAAGGGTGAGCAGGCACTGTATCTTGTGCCGGAAATCGCACTCACCACCCAGCTTACCCGCAGGCTTCAGAAAGTATTCGGCGACAAGGTGGTGATATACCACTCCAAATTTTCCGACAACGAGCGCGTAGACATATGGAAGAAACTGCTCCACGACAATTCGCCCTGTGTGGTAATCGGCGCACGCTCGTCGCTCTTCCTCCCCTACTCGCGCCTCGGCATAGTGATAGTCGACGAAGAGCACGAGTCGAGCTACAAGCAGTATGACCCCGCGCCGCGCTACAATGCCCGCGACACCGCCATAGTGCTCGCATCGATGCATGGCGCCAAGACACTGCTCGGGAGCGCCACCCCTGCTGTCGAGACATACTACAAGGCAACCTCCGGCCGCTACGGACTGGTCGAGCTGACCGAGCGCTACGAAGGCGCCTGCCTGCCGGATATCGAGATTATCGACATGCTCGACGAGAAAAAACGCGGACGCTCCACAGGCTCGCCGCTATCCATGCGCCTGCTCCGGCTCACACGTGAGACGGTAGGCCACGGACGCCAGGCCATACTGTTTCACAACCGCCGCGGATTTGCGCCGGTAGTGATGTGCAAGCAGTGTGCATACGTGCCTAAATGCCAGTACTGCGATGTGTCGCTCACCTACCACCGGCGCCAGGACGAGATGGTGTGCCACTACTGCGGAGCCACCTACAAGCTACCCACCATATGCCCGTCGTGCAAGGAGCCGGCCATAGAGGTGTTCGGCTACGGAACCGAACGTCTCGAGGATATCGCCGACGGAGCTTTCGGCGATGCCAAGGTACTGCGCATGGACCTCGACACCACGCGCAACAAGGACGGATACGACAGGATTATCACCGACTTCTCGGCCGGAAAGGCACAGATACTTGTCGGGACACAGATGGTGACAAAGGGGCTCGACTTCGCCGGAGTGAGCCTCGTAGGAGTGCTCAACGCCGACACCCTCATCAACTTTCCCGACTTCCGCTCGGCCGAACGCGCATTCAACATGCTCGAGCAGGTAGCCGGACGCGCCGGCCGACGCGACGACATGCCCGGCCGGGTGGTAGTGCAGACCACTCGCCCCGACCATCCTGTAATCAACTTCCTGCGCGAGCATGACTACAAGGGCTTCTATGCCCACGAGATTGAAGAGCGCCGGCTCTACAACTATCCGCCGTTCACACGCGTAATCAATATCTACCTGAAGCACCGCGACCTCAGCGTTGTGGCCGATGCGTCGGTGCGCTATACCAAGCGCTTGCAGGAGCTGTTCGGCAACCGTGTGTTCGGCCCCGAAGAGCCGCATGTAAGCCGCATACAGTCGCTCTACATCCGCAAGATAATGCTCAAGATAGAGACCGGAGCATCCATGCGCAAAGTGAAAAGCATACTCCGCAGCGTCTACGAGGAATTCATGGTCGAGAAATCCCTCCGCTCCATGATAGTATACTACGACGTCGACCCCAACTAAACAGTCGCCTCTGCCACTGATTTACGAGAAACCGTGGCAGAGGCGATAAAATTATCTATACAGTTGTAAGGATTGGGAATCAGCGGGCGGATTCGTGGATTTTGGCGGTGACGAGGCGGTTGAAGTCAGCGGCTTCGATTAAGGCCTCGGCAGTGAGATGCATGCGGTAGCGCCAGTAGTGGCGAGGATTGGCAGGGATATTTATCAGCTCCTCGCGCGGGTCCTGACGACGCAGTTCGCCCGACATCGACAGCCAGTCCTGAAGAGGGAATATGGCGAGCATCGAAGGCGACTTGAGATTGAGCGCCAGTATCTTCTCGCATATCCACGGCTCGGCATATATCGGTGCCGCACCCTGCTCTCCAAGCACTTCGTTGAAATACCGCTGTGTCACCTCGCGGTCTTCTTCCCACCACTGGCGTATGCCTCCCATGTCGTGGGTAGAGGTGGTGCACACCGACAGATAGGGATATCCCCAGGTGTTGCCGAATTTGGCGTTAGGGTCCTTAGGCATACGCTGTATCTCAAGCGACAGCATCTGCAGGCGGTCCATCACTGCGGGCACACAGTCGGGAATCATACCGAGATCCTCGGCGCAGGTAAGCATCGACGTAGCGTCGAGCAGCGGAGGTAGCTTCCACATGGCTTTGCCATACCAGAAATCATTGTGGCGTCGATAGTAGAAGTCATTGTACAGACGGTTGAAGCACCACTTCTCGTAGTCGGTAAGCGAGCGGTATACATATGTGTTCTGCGCGGCGATACGCGGGTGATACTTGCCCTTCTCATAGGGGTCTTCGATGAACAATACCTCATCAATCAGTCCGAGCAGCGCATTGCAGATACGGCTGTTCTTTTCATTCTTCTCCTCCGATGCAAAGTAGTCGGCCACCTTGCGCTGGGTGTCAAACTCGGGGCGCAGGGTGTAGCGGCCATATCCGGCGTCGAGCAGGAACCGCTTGCGGGCCTCGTCGGTATACTCTCCGAAGAAATCGTAGAGGAAGTAGTCGCAGATAAACGGCTTGGTCTGCATCTCCACATTAATCCAGAAATCATAGCTGTGGCGCAGCTCGTCGGGAGTGAAAGGCATGGCGGGGTTGAATATGCCGAGCAGACCGTGGACTGCATCCATCGGTATCTGCCATATGCGGAAGAATCCCAGCACATGGTCGATACGGTAGGCGTCGAAATAATCGGCCATCTTGCGGAAGCGCGCCTTCCACCATGCAAATCCGTCGCGGGCCATCTCCTCCCAGTTGTAGGTAGGAAATCCCCAGTTCTGACCAAGCACCGAGAAGTCATCCGGCGGCGCACCGGCCTGGCAGTCCATATTGTAGAGTCGCGGATTTATCCATGCGTCGGCGCTGTCGCGCGATATGCCGATAGGTATGTCGCCCTTGAATGCCACCCCCTTTGAACGTGCATAATCATGGACGGCACGCATCTGCCGGTCAAGGTGATACTGCACGTAGCACACGAAGTCGATATCATCCTTGTGCACGGCCATAAACTCCTCGACCATAGCGGCATCGTATACTGCATACTTGCCCCATTTGCTGAAATCGGGAGTGCCGTTGATATCGCGCAGCACACAGAATGCGGCATACGGACGCAGCCACTCGCCGTTGGCGCGGCAGAACTCACCGAACGACTCGCTGTCGAGCGTATCACGCCCCTGTTCGGCAAAAATCTCGCGCATGTATTCGTTCTTGGCGTTGTTGACGCGCTCGTATTCCACCGTCGGGCTTGCGTTAAGCTCGCGGCGAAGGTCTTCGTAATACTGCATGCGCGCAGGGTCGCTCAGTCGGCCGAGCTGCTCGAGGCGCATATACATAGGATGCAGCGCGAAAGTAGAGCAGGCGTTGTAGGGGTAAGAGTCGGTCCACGTATGGGTCATCGTGGTATCGTTGATAGGCAGAATCTGGAGGAACTTCTGACCTGTGGCCACAGCCCAGTCGACCATCTTCATCAGGTCGAAGAAATCGCCCACACCGAAGTCCTCCTCAGTGCGTACGGAGAATGTAGGTATGGCCACACCGGCGCAACGCCATGCCGGGCGCGAGTTGACCATACGCTGTCCGAGCACCAGCAGCGCATCATGCTTATGGGCGGGCACAATGTTCATCACCCGGTTGTCGCCACCCTCCCAGGCCTTCAGTTCATGAGTCACACGGTCGAGAATCACAAACTTGTATCTGAACGGGAGCGACACCTCGCGCAGGTCGATGCTTACCCTCCAGCGGGGGAAATCGTGGTCATTCATTATGATGGCATCGGCCGGATTCCAGGCTCCGAGGGTGTCATCATCGCCGCATATAGCCACAACTTCATCAGAAGCCACCATAGGGGCCTCGACATCGATAGTGACGGTACCGCCGGCAACGGGCAACTGCACGTCGCGGTTGTCGCGGCGGTTCATGCATTCGGTAAATACCGAAGAGTAGTACGATTTGTCGGCGGGCTGGTCGCTCCAGTGGTCGTAAATCTCATATCCGGGTATATCAAGCCCGGGCACAAAGCGGTGTGGCGCACCCCATTCACGGCGTACATAACCGTTGTCGTGGCGCACGATGTAGCTGTATTCAAACTCTCCGGTATCGTCAGGAAGGTCTATTTCAAATGTCCAGCGGCCCACTCCGTCCATTTTGAGTTTGCGGGCAGCCTCTTCATTTCCGCCTCCGAGAGCCGGACATGTCCCTACTATGTAGAGCCACTCGCCCCAGCTGGTGCGGTAGTCGATGTTGAAGTTTAGTTTCATGCTATCTTGGTTATTCGGTTTCGTTCTATCTTCAGAATCATGAATAATTGCAAAGAGATACAACTTTGTATCCTTAAATAATACATAATCGCGGGTAAAGTTAATGAAAAAACGCGAATTAACGCGTCTATGATAAAAATATCAGAGTTGTAGCATGAGAATTACAGCCAACCCGGTATAAAATACATTCCACCCGTCAGACGGCCAAGTTGATTAACCGTCAAATATTTGTATCTTTGCACCGAAATCAATTTCTGACCCGATGAAATACATTATCACATTAATTCTAGCTGTAATTGGAATGTCTGTAAGAATCGCCGCCGCAGTCGAGCAGAGTCTTTCTCTGATACCTCAGCCACAAGAGGTAAAGTGGACCGGCAAAAAAGCCATACTCCCGAAAGATACCGTGCCTGTAATTAAAATAGCAGCCGGAACAATCGCGGGAAACGATTCGCCTGAAGCATACAGAATCACAATAACTCCGAAACGCATATCAATAGATGCCAACAGCGACCAAGGCGTGGTATGGGCCCGACAGACATTGAGACAGCTCAGATATCAGGATGGGACATATCCTCAAGTGCAGATTGTCGATGCACCTGAATTTCCTATACGTGGATTTATGTATGACGACGGGCGCAACTTTGCCGGTATCGAACGCATCAAAAGCTATATCGACTTGATGTCGGCCTATAAACTCAACGTATTCCAGTGGCATCTGACCGACAAACCTGCCTGGCGCATAGAAAGCAAGGCATACCCGCGGCTCAACGATGGAAAATTCCAGCGTCCGGGCCGTGACCAGGGCATGTTCTACACATACGATGAAATACGCGATGTAATTGAATATGCGCGCCTGAGAGGCATAACCGTCATCCCCGAAATAGACATGCCCGGCCACAGCGATTACTTCCAGACAACATTCGGAATACCGATGGACAGCCGGGAAGGCATGAAGATACTTGAAGAGTGTATTGACGAATTCTGCCGGGAGATTCCGGCTGCATCGTGTCCGTATATACATATCGGGTCAGATGAAGTACGCATCAACGATGCCGAGGGATTCATGAGATGGTCGCAAGATGTAGTCAGCCGGAACGGACGTCGTGCGCTTGTATGGGATCCGGGACTTCCAGCCGACAGCCTGACCATACGACAGTTCTGGAGAGAGGGTCGGCCCGACAAACTGGAATACCCCAAAGGAGTACCATTTGTTGATTCAGGAATGGGATACCTCAACAACTATGACCCTCTGCTCACACCGTTCAAGATATATTT
Source organism: Muribaculum sp. (assembly GCF_029051885.1). Lineage (GTDB taxonomy): Bacteria > Bacteroidota > Bacteroidia > Bacteroidales > Muribaculaceae > Muribaculum. The sequence continues at coordinate 12,974 of NZ_JAIDKI010000227.1, read as the reverse complement.
CCACCCATTGTGCGGCACCGGAACTTCCGACCAGCACCGGCTTGGCGGTATCCTATGCCTGTGGAATGATGTGCGTGTGGCCGACAAAAACCTGACCGCGATACACAGCGGTCTGCCCGGCGGCATAATGGCATTCAGCGAAAGCGCATGGTGTGGGGGCGACAGGGCCACATGCGACATCGGCACATACGGCACAATCATACCCCCGCATGACGATGCCGGCATGAAAGGGTTTGAGGAGCTGCAGAAGCGTATGGCCAACCACAAAGAGCGTTTCCTAGGGAAAGAAATGTCATACTGGACACCGATACATGCATCGACATGGCAGGTGGAGATAACAGGCGATTCCGTCAGCCGGGAATTCACGGCATACGGTGATGTGCTTGACCTCGACGCTCTGTGTGCGTCTCATGGCATACCAGCAGATACACCTGTCACATGCCGCCTGAGCCGGAACATAGTAAGCGACACCGATACGGTACGTTACTTTAAAATAGGATTTGAAGCTCCTGCCAGATCCAACCGCAACTCCGACGGTATTGCCGAACATGGGAAATGGCCGAACTTCGGTGAGGTGACTGTAAACGGCGTTCCCGTAGCTCCTCCACTATGGAAAGAGCCGGGTGCCTACCGTTACCATTACCATACCTGGGCGAGACTCGAAGAGGAACTTCCATATACCGACGAACAATTATACTGGATGCGCGACCCTATACCGGTCACTATTAATAAAGGTAACAATACAGTAGCTCTCACCCTGCGCCGACATTTCAAAGGACAACATTTCCAGGCCGCATTCATTGAAGCGCCTATGTAATGTCATTGACAATCAAAATAAACCGACATGTCGCCTATAAGACATATTTCTAACCGTACAAAGGGGTACATATGCGCCGCAGTCGCGGCATGTACCTATGGTATCAACCCGTTGCTTGCCCTCCCGCTCTATGCCCGCGGGATGAACGCCGACAGTGTGCTTTTCTTCCGCTATGGATTTGCAGGACTGATGCTATGGGGGCTGATGCTGATGATGCACAAGTCGCTACGCCTGCCACGCCGACAGATTCCTATGATGATTGTGGCGGCAGTGCTGATGGCATTGTCATCGCTGCTGCTGTTTGAGGCCTACAATTATATGGATGTCGGGATAGCCTCCACACTGCTGTTTGTATACCCTGTGATGGTAGCCATAATCAACACCATATTCTACCGCGAGCGCCTCTCGATAGTCACCATATCGGCAATAGCGATGGCCACCGCCGGCATCATGCTGCTGTATCAGGGCGACGGCACTGCCACGCTCAATGTCACCGGCACTGTGCTTGTGTTGCTTGCAGCGCTGTCATATTCCATATATATGGTGGCCGTCAACCGCACGAGTCTCTGTAAGATAGATTCCATGGTGCTGACATTCTATTCCGTAGGCATCGGTATAGTGGTATTCATCGCCGGCATGACCTGGAACGGATTCACTCCCGTGACCGGCGCACTGGGATGGACATGCGTGCTGTCGTTGGCACTGTTCCCGACAATAATATCGCTGATTACAATGGTAATCGCCATCCACAACATAGGCTCGACTCCGACAGCCATACTTGGCGCGCTTGAGCCTGTGACCGCCCTCATAATCGGAGTGTGTGTGTTCGACGAACGTCTGAGCTTCGGAGCCTGCATCGGAATAGTGCTTGTAGTAGGGTCTGTCACCATGCTTATAGCCGCACGTCCGGCCGCACGTCTGGTAAAACAGTTTATCCACTCCCACCACTTCCATATCCCTCTCCACCACAACCATACCGAAAAATGATACCGCCACCGTATATGGCTCGGTGGAAAACGTACCAAAAAGTAGAGATATTCGGAGGGAATTAGTTAAATTTGCAAAGTAACACACCCCAAACTCCACCCTACAGAAACGATGGAAGCAACCAAGCGCCGCCTTCTGCTCATAATCAACCCTATATCCGGACTCGGAAGCAAAGAGACTTTCGAGCCTCTCGTACGTAAGAACCTCGAGCCGATAGGCTATGATATAAAGACTGTATATACCTGTGCACGCGGCGACGCCACACGCCTCGCCCGTCAGGCTGTGAAAGAAGGATATTACGGAGTACTGGCTGCCGGAGGCGACGGTACGGTAAACGAAACCGCCCGCGCGCTTTGCCATACCGACACAATACTCGGCATAATCCCCTGCGGATCGGGCAACGGACTGGCCCGACATCTGGGCATACCTATCGACCCGATTTCGGCCGTGCGTATCATAGCCGAAGGCCATGTGACGGAGAGCGACTTCGGCGCTGTCAACGGCAGGCCGTTCTTCTGCACCTTCGGCGTAGGCTTCGATGCCGCCGTAAGTTCCAACTTTGCCCGCCAGCACCGCCGCGGCCCACTTACATATATAAGAAGTACGATTGAGGAATACATAAAATTTCATCCTCAGGTATATACCGTAAGCGCCAACGGACATGTACTTACCGAAAAAGCATTTCTAATAGCTGTGTGCAACGCCTCACAGTACGGCAACAACGCCTACATAGCTCCACGCGCGTCGATTACCGACGGAGAGCTCGACATAACCATCATACATGCCGGCAATCCGCTCGACACGGCGATGGTGGGCATGGACCTGTTTACAGGATATATCAACAAGAACACACTGATACATTCGTTCCGCGCGCCGGCGGCTGTAATCTACCGTCAGCAGACCGGCCCGGCACATCTCGACGGCGAGCCCCTGACAATCGACGACACGATGGAGATAAAATGCCATCCGGCCGGACTGAGGATTTTTACGCCCGAACAGGAGGTAGTGTTCCGTCCGCTGATTACTCCGATAGAAAATGCCGCAAGAGACATCGCATGTTCTGTAACACGGCTTTTTAACAGAAAATAAGCATCAAAAAAGCGCAAATTCCCCCGGAAAATGCGCTTTTTGATTTTTTTTGCCGGATTTTTTGCATATGCGGCGAAAAAATTGTAACATTGTGAAATCAAAATATAGTATACACTGCAATAGGGTATAATCTCTCATCCCCTCAATGCTCTCCATCCTAAAACAGAGTACGCTGAAAATCTATAACCATACCACTACCGATTGTATATATTCTCTGTACTCCTTGACTTTAGAAATCTAAAACTAAAATTCTAACCATATCACCAAATGAGTTATCTTAAATTTGATAAAAACCTCATGATTAACTTGGAGCAGTCGCTCAACAAAGAGATGCTCCGTACGAATCAAGCCGGCGCTTATCACTGCTCATCGATTGTAGGGTGCAACACCCGCAAGCAGCATGGTCTGCTGGTGATTCCGATTCCCGAGCTTGGCAACAAGAACTTTGTGATGCTGTCGTCGCTCGACGAAACGGTAATCCAGCATGGTGCGCCATTCAATCTCGGACTACACCGCTATCAGGGTGGTGTATACAGTCCCAACGGACACAAGTATATCCGCGAATACGACTGTGAGACTGTGCCCCGCACCACATACCGTGTAGGAGGTGTGATTCTTACAAAAGAGGCTGTATTTATCTCGCAGGAAAACCGTATCCTCATCCGATACACTCTTGTCGACGCCCACTCCGACACCACGCTCCAGTTCCGCCCGTTCCTCGCATTCCGCGAAGCCAACGACCTGGTAGTGCAGAACAACCGTCTCAACCAGGACTTCACCGAGGTGGACAATGGCGTAGGCTTCTGCCTGTATCCCGGATTCCCGACACTGTACATGCAGTTCAACCACAAAGCAAAGTGGGTGAGCAATCCCAACTGGTACAACGGCATCGAATACGTCAAGGACCTCGAGCGCGGCATCCCCTACACCGAGGACCTCTGGGTGCCCGGCTACTTTGAGATACCCATCAAGAAAGGCGAGTCGATTATCTTCTCGGCTGGAACAAGCGAGGTAAAACACCGCTCGCTCACCAAGCTGTATGAAGCCGAAATAGCAGGACGCACACGCCGCACATCGTTCTACAACTGCCTGAAGAACGCGGCCAAGCAGTTCTATATAAAGGAAGGTAAGGAGATGTACCTGACCTCGGGATATCCCTGGGGCTCAATCCGTGCCCGCGATACATTCATGGCACTGCCAGGCTGTACGCTTGCCATTGACCATCTTGACGATTTCCATGCAATCATGGACACTATCCTCAAGGCGCTCAACAACTATATCGACAATGAAATGCTCGACGAGCGTATCCACGGCATAGACCTTCCAGATATACCTCTGTGGTGTATATGGGCCATACAGCAGTATGCCCGCTACCAGGGCATCGAGGCTGCCAGAAAAGAGTATCTGCCCGAAGTGGCGCGCATACTCGACTGGATTATTGCCGGCGGACATCCCAACCTCGCCGTAGAGACCAACGGACTGGTAGGCACTACCGGCACCAACACCCCGGTATCGTGGATGAATGCCACCACCAACGGCTGGCCGCTGATACCGCGCACCGGACTGCTGGTTGAATTCAATGCGCTGTGGTACAACGCACTGATGTTTGCCACCGCACTTGCCGCCGACGTACCCGGCTATGAGAAACGCCGCGACGAATGGACCACACTTGCCGACGAGGCTAAGCCCGCATTCATCGACACATTCCTCAACGAGCACGGATATCTCTACGATTATGTCAACGGCACATACGCCGACCCGTCGGTACGCCCGAATATGGCTGTGGCAATCGGACTTGACTATTCACCGCTCGACCGTCGCCAGCGCAAGGGTGTGCTCGACGTCGTGACACGCGAACTGTTGACTCCCAAGGGACTGCGCACGCTGTCGCCCAAGAGCTACGGCTATCGCCCGTTCTACGTAGGCTCGCCTCAGGAACGCGAACAGGCCTACCACAACGGCCCCGCCCGCCCATGGCTCATAGGTGCCTACGCCGATGCCTATCTTAAAGTATACGGCCATTCGGGTGTAGGATATATCGACCGCATGCTCATTGGCTTTGAGGACGAGATGAGCCAGAACTGCATCGGTACCGTATCGCAGATGTACGACGGCAACCCGCCATACAGCGGCCACGGAGCGATATCCCAGGTGTCCAACGTAGCCGAAGTGCTCCGCACTCTCCGCACTCTCAAAAAGTTAAACATGTAATCCCCTCTGCCAATGAAAGCATTAATGTTCGGGTGGGAATTCCCCCCTCATATCCTCGGCGGTCTGGGCACTGCCAGCTATGGCCTCACCAAAGGCATGTGGGAGTGCGGTGACATGGATATCACCTTTGTCATCCCCAAACCATGGGGCGACGAAGACCGCTCATTCGCCAAGATAATCGGCGCGTCGCAGGTGCCTGTAGGATGGCGCGACGTAAGCCGCGAATATGTAGAAAGCCGTATCGGCAACGTGATGGACCCCGACGAATACTTCCGTCTGCGCGACCATATCTATGCCGACTTCAACTATATGCGCCTCAACGACCTGGGCTGTATAGAATTTTCCGGACGCTATCCCGACAACCTCCTGGAGGAAATTAACAACTACTCGATATGCGCCGGTGTAATCGCACGTACCGAGGAATTTGACGTAATCCACTCCCACGACTGGCTCACATATCCCGCGGGCATACATGCCAAGCAGGTGACCGGCAAGCCTATGGTAATCCACGTGCATGCTACCGACTTTGACCGCTCGCGCGGCAATGTGAACCCGACCGTGTTCAACATCGAGCGCGACGGCATGCTCCACGCCGACCATATCATCACGGTAAGTAATCTTACCCGCGCCACGGTAATCGACAAATACGGCATCGACCCTGCCAAGGTGACCACCGTACACAACGCCGTGACACCCCTCAGCGATGAGCTGCTCAATGTGAATCCGCCACGCAGCAAGGAGAAGGTTGTGACATTCCTCGGCCGTATCACCATGCAGAAAGGTCCGGAATATTTCGTGGAAGCCGCAGCAAAAGTACTGCGCAACAATCCGCAGGTGCGCTTTGTGATGGCAGGCAGCGGCGACATGATGGACAAGATGATTGATCTCGCCGCAGCCCGCGGTATCGCCGACCGCTTCCATTTCCCCGGATTCCAGAAAGGAAAGCAGGTATATGAAATGCTGAAAGCAAGCGATGTCTATATTATGCCCTCAGTGTCAGAGCCGTTTGGAATATCGCCTCTTGAGGCTATGCAGATGGGCGTGCCGTCGATTATCTCGAAACAGAGCGGATGCGCCGAAATCCTGACCAATGTGATAAAGACTGACTATTGGGATATTGACGCCAGGGCCGACGCTATCAACGCTATCGTAAGCTACCCCGCCATGCACGACCAGCTCAAAGAGGACGGCCTCGCCGAAGTAAACCAGATTACATGGGACAAGGCGGGACAGAAGGTCATCAATATCTACAATCAGGTGCTCCACCGCAACTAAACAGAGAATCAATAACAATACCATAGAATAAATTAAAAATACAATATAGGCTTATGAAAGCTATCTGCTTCTATTTCCAGATCCATCAGCCCTTCCGTCTAAAACGCTACCGCTTCTTCGATATCGGCAACGACCACTACTACGACGACGAGTTCACCAACGAGGACATCCTCTCGCGCATAGCACACCGCAGCTATATCCCCGCCGCCGAGTCGCTGCTGCGCATGATTGAGGAGAGCAAGGGCAAATTCCGCTGCGCCATATCACTCACAGGCGTGGTAATCGAGCAGCTCGAAATCTACGTGCCCGAGTTCCTCGACCTGCTTAAGAAACTGGCCGACACCGGATGTGTGGAATTCCTGGCCGAGACCTATTCCCACTCTCTGGCATCGCTCATCGACCCCGAAGAGTTTGAGGCACAGGTAAAAGCCCACGACCAGCTCATATACGAGAAGTTTGGCCAGCATCCCAAAGTGCTGCGCAACACCGAGCTTATCTACTGCGACGAGATGGCTCCGATGATTCATTCGATGGGATACAAAGGCGTGATTACCGAAGGTGCAAAGCACATCCTCGGATGGAAATCGCCCAACTATGTATACCAGGCTGCTTCATGCCCCAAGCTCAAGCTGCTGCTTAAGAACGACAAACTGTCGGACGACATCGCACGCAACTTCTCCAATACATCATGGGAGGCATATCCCCTTACAGCCGACAAATATATCGACTGGATTGCATCGACTCCCGCCGACGAGCAGGTTGTAAACCTCTTCATGAACCTGGAGACATTCGGCGACTTCCAGCCGCGCGAAACAGGCATATTCCACTTCCTTGAGGCTCTGCCTCGCTTTGCTGCCGAACGCGGTGTAGAATTCATCACTCCATCCGACGCCATCAGCAAGCTCAAACCGGTAGCCGACCTGAGCGTACTCCACCCCATATCATGGGCCGACGAAGCTCGCGACACCTCGGCATGGCTCGGCAACAAGCTACAGAACGAGGCATTCAACAAACTCTACTCTGTGGCCGAACGCGTACGTCTCTGTACCGACCGCCGACTCAAGCAGGACTGGAACCACCTCCAGTCGTCCGACCATTTCTTCTACATGTCGACAAAGCACTTCAACGACGGTGCCGCACATGCGATGTTCTCGCCATACGAGACTCCGTACCAGGCATTCACCAACTATATGAATGTATTGGCCGACTTCCTCGTACGCGTCGACGAGCAGTATCCCAAGTCAATCGACAATGAAGAGCTCAACGCCCTGCTCTCGACTATCAACAACCAGAATTCGGAAATCGAGATGCTCAACAAGGAGCTTCAGTCGATGCGCAACAACCTCGAGCACCTCAACGAGGAGCACGCTACCCGCGCCGCTGTAGCCCAGGGCAAGAAACTCGACGAGAATCTCCAGGTAGAAGATGACAAGGCCGCTCAGAAAAAATGCACCACCCGCAAATGCGGAAAAAAGGCTGCCGAGAAAGCACCGAAAGCTGAAAAGAAACCTCGTGCTTCCAAGAAAGCTGCAAACGACGCAGCCGACGAGCCCAAAGCGTAAGCAAGAAAATCTACATTAATCAAAAATTACATACAGGTGTGCCGCTGATTTAAGCGACACACCTGTTTTTTGCTTAAAATAGAATGGTTTTGATGGAATAATTTCAATAATTTGTCAAAATTTTGTTAAATATGCCATTTTTAGCCCCGATATTTTTGCTATTAACAAAACTATCCTTAACTTTGTCTCAGTTTTTCATGGTATTAGATTTAAGGTAAAAAGATTATTCGTCGTGATGACGAGTAATTTTTTTATTTTATACAGATATCACCAATAAGTAATGGCAACAAAAGCCTGACATTCAACTCTAAGCCTATGACACCCCGCCATATCGAACTGCTCGCTCCGGCACGCACAACCGCCATAGCACGCGCCGCCATTGACTGCGGAGCCGACGCTGTATATATAGGAGCCGACCGTTTCGGAGCACGAGTGGCAGCCGCCAATACTGTCGACGACATTGCCCGGCTGTGCGACTATGCCCACCGATTCCGTGTGCGCATCTACGCCACCCTCAATACATTGATATATGAAGACGAGCTACACCAGGCCGAACAGCTTGCCACAAGACTGTGGAAAGCCGGAGTCGACGCACTCATCGTACAGGATATGGCGATGCTCCGGCTCGACCTGCCGCCTATAGCCCTGCATGCATCCACACAATGCGACATACGCACACCGGAAAAAGCACGTTTTCTGGCCGGACTCGGATTCAGCCAGCTGGTGCTACCGCGTGAGCTGACTCTCGACGAGATAAGGGAGATACACGATGCCGTGCCCGACACTCCGCTCGAAGCGTTTGTACACGGCGCGCTATGCGTGAGCTACAGCGGCGACTGCCAGGCGAGCTATGCCGCGGGAGGCCGCAGCGCCAACCGAGGAGAGTGCGCACAGATATGCCGCCTGCCATTCTCACTGACCGACGGCAACGGAACCACCGTAGGCAATGTGCCGCGACATTACCTGTCGTTGCGCGACCTGCGCAGAGCCGAGGCGATGCTGCCTATGATTGAGGCCGGCGTGTCATCGTTTAAAATCGAGGGACGCCTGAAGGACGAATCGTATGTGAAAAATGTTACAGCCTACTACCGGCAGGCCATCGACAGGATTCTCGTCGATAATCAGGGTAGCTACATGCGCAGTTCGGCAGGAGAAAGCTCCATACCGTTCACGCCGTCGCTCGAAAAGAGCTTCAACCGCGGCTTTACATCATATTTTCTCACCTCCGGACGCCCGGATATGAAAATGGCCTCCATGCTCACACCTAAATCGCAAGGAGAAAATGTAGGCAAGGTAAAAAGCGTGAAGCACGACGGCTCGATAATCGCAACACTCCACACCCCGCTCGCCAATGGCGACGGACTCGGATATTTCGACCCGACGGGCAGGTTTACCGGTTTCAGAGTGAACCGCGCCGAAGGCTCTCGCATATTTCCGGCAACGAGAGTATCGCCGCGCACAGGCACGGTGCTATACCGCAACAGCGACATGGAGTTTGAGCGCGAGAGTTCACGACAGGCAACAAGGACACTTCAGGTCGACATGGAGTTGCGCGCAGTCGGCACCGACGGAATAGCGCTCGAGCTGACCGATGCACGCGGCATCAACATCACTACAGCCATGTATGGTATCGGCCGTGACATGGCACGCACTCCTCAGACAGATGCCCAGCAGCGCGTACTGTCAAAACTCGGAGGCACTATCTACAAGGCCGGAAAAATCGACAACGCCCCTACCGCAGATATATTCATACCGGCATCGGCTCTGACCACGCTGCGGAGAGACGCATTCGCTCTGCTCGACCGCACCGCAGCAATCACTTACCGACGCGACATGCGACGCAAAGAGAATCCTGATACAACGTGGACCGCAGGCCGGTCTCTCTCTCGCCACGACAACGTGGCAAACTCTCTTGCCGAGCAGGTGTACCGCGAGCATGGAGTAACCGGAAAAATCGAACCGGCAGCCGAGACAACCCCCCGCATGGAAGAGAATCCTACGGTAATGACCACGCGCTATTGCGTAAGGCGCGAGCTCGGAGCATGCCTCCGCACCCCCGGAGGCGCGTCACTGAAGGGCCCGCTCACGCTGACTGCCGACATTGCGGGCGACCGCAGGCTCACATTGCGGCTCGACTTCGACTGTGCGGCATGCCGCATGAAGGTAGTGAAGATATGATATGACAAAGGCCGTCGGAGAGCGTTTTTCCGACGGCCTTATTATTGATAATATTCAATACGATTCATTCAGCGTCCATCCAGAGCAAAGCGGCGGGTGACTGACTCCGGCACTTCAGGCAGATAGTGGGTGACATAGACCAATGTCGGAGAGTCGCGTCGCGCTATCTCGTTGACTACGGCACGCACAGCACGCTTGCGCGCGGCATCAAGCCCATGGAGCGGCTCGTCGAATATAAGCAGGTCGGGATGCTTGATGAAAGTCCTTGCAATCAATACAAGGCGCTGCATGCCGGCCGAGAGATTGCGGTAAGGCATGTCGGCGAACCCTTCAAGATGAAACAGGCTCAGCCAACGCATCGCCTCCTCGCGGGCCGAGGAGGAAACCGACCCGAAATTACCTATTGTATCGCGCAGACCCTGCGCCACTACCTCGGCCACAGTACCGCCCGAACGGAAATACAGATGCATCTCAGGCGACACATAGCCTATACGCCTCTTTATGTCCCAGATACTCTCCCCCGAACCTCTGCGCTTGTCAAATATCGTGATATCGTTGGAGTAGGCCTGTGGATTGTCGGCAAATATCAGGCTCAGCAACAGCGATTTGCCTGAGCCGTTGGGACCGGACAATGCCCAGCACTCTCCTCTCCTTACAGTCCAGTCGACATGCTCGAGCACAACTGCTGAGCCATATGCCACACGGCAGTCGCGCAGAGCGAACGTAATGTCATGGGGTGTCACCTCCCTCTGTCGAAAAGGTATGGCCGCGAGATCCACAGCATAGTCCATCATAGACCATGCTGTCTCTCTCATAGCAGTGACCGCATCACCATCCTGTGCATATATAGGATTGCCGAGCTCCATACCGTCAATCGGAAGTAACATATCGGTGAAGTCGGGTATTTCGACCGGATTACACAAAAGCAATATGACCGATGTGCCTGCCTGAGCCACCTCGCGGAGGGTGTCATTGAACACATCGCGCGACACAGCGTCGAGTCCTATATACGGATTGTCGAGCACGAGCAGTTCGGGAGCGTCGAGCAAGGCATTGACGAGCAACAGCTTGCGGAGCTCCCCGCTCGACAGGTAGTTGACCTTCTTCTCTACTGTGTGCTCCAGTGAAAAACGTGATGCAAGCTCACTCCATCGAGGCATCGCCATACGCGCTCCCAGCAGGTCGCCCACAGTAGGCACGTCGTCGTTCATCGTCGCCTCAAGTCGCTGCTGATAATATTCGGTATGGAATCCGGCGAGCGAGTGTATGTCACCGAATTCAATCATCTTTACCGAAGGCTTCTGCCCTCGCGGCGCTGTGATGCGGTTGGTAGTGATGTTCCACCCCTTTGCTATAATATTTCCAAGCGTAGACTTACCCGAGCCGTTGGGACCGAACACTACGGTCACTCCCTCGGGTATGACCACTTGGGCGGGCACAGTTATCTTCTGCATCCGCCATGTAAGCGTCGGGGAGCAGAGAGTGAAAAGTTCTTTCATCATCAGGCGGCTTTCTGTATATCACCGTCCTGCTACCGACGCGATATACTCGTGCATCTCGGGGGTATGGGCGTCGACACTGTGGAGCAGCTTGAGCTGGGCACGTGTGCGCACAAGGTTATGCTCGGGATACTGTATCTTATAATAAGTGTCGCCGTTGATATAGTCGGCCAGGAACCGTACTGCCTGCATGTAGGGGAACATGGCTGCGGCATAAGGCAGATTCTCAATCTCTACCGGTGTGAGAAACGAGCCGGCTCCGGCAAGATAGCCATCGGTGAACGCACGGAATATATCCATGTCAAACTCTACCCGGTCGAGGTCACGGTCATCCTCATCGCCCTTGTTGGCTCCTGTACGCAGGAAGTCGCCATAGTCGCTGAACACGTAGCTTGGCATTACCGTATCGAGATCAATCACACACAGCATGCGGCCATCCTCGTCAAACATCATGTTGTTGACCTTTGTGTCACAGTGGCATATGCGTTTGGGCAGACGGCCCTCACGATGAAGCCTCTCGGCAAGACACATCTCGTCGGCACGGCTCTCGATTTCGTCAATAAGGTCGCGCACACCTGCCACACGTCCCTTGGGATCGCTTGCCACAGCCTCGCGCAACTGGCTAAGACGAAGTTCCATATTATGGAAATCAGGGATGCTTTCTTTCAGGTCGGCATCGATGTCGACAAGCATCGACTGAAATTCGCCGAAAGCCTTTCCGGCAAACCGCGACGACTCGGGTGTGACAGCCTCGAGAGTATGCGCTCCGGGGATGAACACCATCATGCGCCAATAGCTTTCTCCGTCATGATAATATGTCTTGCCACCCTCCTTCAGCGCAATAAAGCGGAGCACCTTGCGGTCGATATCGTCGGCACCGGCCTCCTGGAGTTTACGACGTATGTGAGCAGTAACTGCCTCGATGTTTCCCTGCAATACATCCACATCAGTGAAAATGTGATGATTGATACGCTGCAGAACATAATCGGGCGCATCGGCCTCTGACGTACGCACCACATAAGTATCGTTTATCAGACCGTTGCCGAGCGCTTTCACACTCTCCACGGTACCAACTGTGGCAAATTTCGCCACTATTTCATTGAAGTCAGTCATAGTTGAAAAGTTATTATCCACAAATTTAATCATTTTTACATATAAATCCCACCATACTTTTCATTAATTGGCGTTAAAACGCTATATTTGCAACAACCCCGATAGGAACTTTAATGAAAAATATATCCATAAACATCAATCCCCGGACTCCAATAAATCACGCTTGATTTAGAGCTTGTTTAATAATAAATGTTACCGTCAGGGCGGTCAATCGTCGAGCATATTTTCGCTTGTGATGAGGGA
>NZ_JAIDKI010000226.1 GCF_029051885.1 Muribaculum sp. | reverse complement strand
ATCTTGGCCGCTTTTCGCCCTGTTCCTCAGTCGTGTACATAAAGTACACTCCTTCGTCACATGTCGAAAATCGTCTAAAGCTATACGACCCTGGCGGCAACATTTATTATTAAACAAGCTCTTAGATTCAGAGAGAATTTCCGAGAATGTTTTGAGATTGAATGAAGGAATTATGAGGTTCCATAATGACTGTATGAAAGCTCGAAACAGGCCGGAAAGACCTCTTAAGATTTCATAAAGTTAAATTCAAACATTCTCCTATTTTTTACGTGAGGATGTGCGGCGTGTCGAGGTCTTCTTGGGCTTGGCATCCTGCTCTTCGGCCATTTTCAGCAATTCATCGCGGGTAAGATTCTCAGGATGCTCAAGACCGCGCGGCAACTTATAGTTGTTCTTGTTGTAGGTGAAGTAAACGCCATAACGGCCGTTGAGTATCTGCATGTCACCGTCGCCCTCAAACGTCTTGATTACCTTCTTGCTCTCGCTGTCGCGCTTGGCCACAATCAGCTCCTCGGCCTCAGTCAGGGTGATTGCGGCAGGTGCAAGCTCCTTGGGTATGGACACAAACTTGCCGTCGTGGCGCACATACGGGCCAAAACGCCCTATGGCCACAGTGACCGCCTTCCCCTCAAACTCGCCGAGCGTGCGCGGGAATTCAAACAGTTTCAGAGCTTCTTCCAGAGTAAGTGTACTCAGCGACTGCCCCTTGAGCAACGACGCAAACTGAGGCTTGTCGTCATCGCCATCAGCGCCGCCTATCTGCACGAGCGGTCCGAAACGCCCGATTTTCACACTCACAGGCTTTCCGGTGGCAGGGTCGGTGCCAAGCAGACGCTCTCCCACACGGTGCTCGAGGCGCATGTTGTTGGCCTGCTCCACATCGGGATGAAACACCTTGTAGAAATCGCCGATTTCACTGTTCCACTTAAGCTGGCCTTCGGCTATATCATCAAACTTCTCCTCCATCCTGGCCGTGAAGTCATAGTCGAGAATCGAAGGGAAATATTTGATAAGGAATTCGTTGACCACCATGCCTATGTCGGTCGGGACGAGCTTGCCCTTCTCCGAACCTGTGACCTCCGAACGTGTCGAACGAGCTATCTTTCCGTCAGAGTCAAGCGAAAGCACCTCGTAGAAGCGCTCCACACCCTCCTTCTCACCCTTCTCCACATACTCGCGGGCCTGGATGGTGGATATAGTAGGAGCATATGTCGACGGACGCCCGATGCCGAGCTCTTCCATCTTCTTCACAAGCGATGCCTCGGTATAGCGCGGGGGGTGCTGTGTAAAACGTTCGGTGGCGACAATCGAGCGCATGTCTACAGTGTCGCCGCTCTTCATGGCAGGCAGACGCGACTCGCTGCCGCTGTCGGCGCTGTCGTCGTCGCGGCCTTCGATATACACACGCAGGAATCCGTCAAACCGTATCACCTCGCCATTGGCCGTAAAATGGTCGGCGCATGTCGAGGGCGATATGTCGACAGTAGTGCGGTCAATCCGCGCATCAGCCATCTGCGACGCTATAGTACGCTTCCATATGAGTGAATACAAACGCTTTTCCTGCGACGTGCCGTCGATTTCGGCCACATGCACATCGGTAGGACGTATAGCCTCGTGGGCCTCCTGGGCGCCTTTGGAATTGGTGTGGTAATGGCGCACCTTGAGATATTCCTCGCCAAGGCGCCGGGTCACCTCCTCCGAGATTGCGTTGACAGCAAGAGTCGAAAGATTGAGCGAGTCGGTACGCATATAAGTAATGTGTCCGGCCTCATATAGCTTCTGGGCCACCATCATCGTCTGCGACACAGTCATTCCGAGCTTGCGAGCGGCCTCCTGCTGGAGGGTCGAGGTGGTAAATGGCGGTGCGGGCGACTTGGTGACAGGCTTTGTAATGACATCTGAAATGGTAAACCGTGCATCGCGGCAAGCCTCAAGCAAAGCCTCGGCGCTCGCGCTGTCGGGCAGACGGCGCTCAAGCTGTGCGGCCAAAGGCGCTCCACCCGAGGTTGTAAACTCGCCATTGACACGATAGTAAGGCTCGGCCTTGAAATTCTTGATTTCAAGCTCGCGCTCCACGATAAGCCTTACAGCAACAGACTGTACACGTCCGGCCGATAATGCCGGTTTGATTTTCTTCCACAACACCGGTGAAAGCTCGAATCCTACTATACGGTCAAGCACACGTCGGGCCTGCTGGGCGTCGACGCGGTTGAGATCGATAGCACGCGGATGTCTTATAGCCTCCTCAATTGCTTTTTTGGTAATTTCATGGAATACGATGCGCCGCGTGGTGGCAGGATCAAGACCAAGCACCTCGCAAAGATGCCATGCGATAGCCTCACCCTCGCGGTCCTCATCAGACGCCAGCCATACGACATCGGCAGCCTTGACAGCCTTGCGAAGGTCATCGACCAGCTGTTTCTTGTCGTCGGGTATCTCATAGACAGGCGCAAAACCATTGTCGATGTCTATACCGAACTTCTTCTTGTTGAGGTCACGGATATGGCCGTATGACGACATTACCTTGTAGTCATTTCCCAAAAACTTCTCTATGGTTTTGGCCTTTGCGGGCGATTCGACTATTACTAGATTCTTAGGCATTTTCAGTTTTGTGGATGAAAAATTTTGACAAAATTAGGAAAAAGTGTTAATAGATTGTCTATAAAAATGCCCAATTTTTTCGCGGAGACGGTTTACAGCGCTCCATAAGGCGTTTTTCCTCTGACAAATCCGTGCACATGGATGAAACATCCGTGCGCAATTAAAGTTCGCCCCGACACTGTGTGTCAGCGGGCATGCGGCACACCGTTGCGCCGCTCGTAATGATAATAAAGGTACACAAGCATAAGCGCTCCGACGGCCACAAGCGGCAACCCTACCACAGCAGGCGCCATATAGCTGTCGGTATAGTTGATTACCTTACCTCCGAACCATGCGGCTATCGCATTGCCGGCATTGTAGGCAATCTGTATGCATGCAGCACCGAGCATCTCGCCACCGCGGGCATATCCCACTATATCGCTCTGCAGGGGGCTGCCCGAACCAAACAATGCCGCTGTGCCGAGCACCATAAGCACCACGGCGGCCAGCTTGTAGTGACCCAGATAGAAAAACAGTACGAGCACCGGTATCGCCGAGGCCTGCACACTCGCAGCCACCGCTGCCGGCTTGAAACGGTCGCCAAGACGTCCGGCCACCAGATTGCCGGCAAACATGCCGAATCCGGCAAGGACCATAAGCCATGACATCGAGTCACGCGAAAATCCCGCCACAAGAGTGAGCTGCGGGTCAATGAAGCTGTACCAGCTGTAGATACCTATCTGACCCAGCAGCACACCTCCGAAAATAAGCCATGGCGGCAGGGTGCGCATAAAGCGGAACTGCCCTTTGAATCCCATATCCTCAAGGCCGGGCACGTCAGGCACCCAGCATCTTATGGCGATGAAAGTAGCCGCGGCGCTCAATCCCACCACAATGTAGGCAATACGCCACGACGCCACATTGGAGATGAGCGTACCGGCCGGAACACCCACCAGCGTAGCCACCGTCATGCCGCCTATCAATATAGCCACCGCACTGGCGGCCTTGGATGGCGATGCCAGCTTGCGGGCAACTATCGCCCCCACTCCGAAATATGCGCCGTGGGGAAGACCTGATATAAATCTTGCCACACAGAATGTCCAGAATCCGGGAGCCACTGCGGCAAGCAGATTGCCTGCCATGATGACCGCAGCAAGCAGCAGCATAAGTTTCTTCAGGGCCATCTTTCTCGCAAACAGCAGAGCCGGCGCGCCTGCACACACTCCACACGCATAAGCCGAAATAAAAGCTCCGGCTCCCGACACGCTCACATGCATATCGACGGCAAGCATGCCAAGGATACCCATAGTAAGATATTCAGTGATTCCAAGCGCAAATGTACCAAGCGCCAAAGCAAACAATCCTCTTTTGTTCATAGGTTACAGTATCTGAAAAATCGGGCGCAAATTTACTAAATATATCCTTTTCACAATGCTATTCCGGAGATTGTCTAAGAGCTTGTTTAATAATAAATGTTACCGTCAGGGCGGTCAATCGTCGAGCAGATTTTCGCTTGTGATGAGGGAGTTATGGGGTTCCATAACGACCGAAGAGCAGGCGGAAAGATGCCGGCGAATGACCGACGGGAGACATTTTGTTTTATATCGTTGATATGTTTTTGCATTTATTTCAAATTCAGCAAGAGATTGAGGAATTATAAAATTACCGGTTGTTTCGTATATCTTGGCCGCT
>NZ_JAIDKI010000225.1 GCF_029051885.1 Muribaculum sp. | reverse complement strand
CTGTTGAGATATCCGGGTATTGTGAATCCATCTCGGGCGATTGCGTCGAGTAATAGCAGGCGTGCTTTGGTTGTCTGAAACAGGTCGGTCACAAGCTCCTTGAATCTCGACGCAGTTGTCTTATTGCTGATTGTGACATCAGTAATGCGCTCGAACATCGGCTCAAACAGTTTGAGCATAGTGTCATGGAAATATGTAGCGCTGCGCTTTACGCGCTCGAGAGTCGCGTCGGAGTGTAGGTCGGAGTCGCTCATACGCCTCAACACCGGGAGCCATTTGTCGGCCACTTCAAGTACCTGTGTGCGCAGGTCGGTGACAAGTTCGCGGTGTATCGTTACGATATGGGGGTACGTGCGCCGACAGTGTTCTCCGACAAATCTGGCGAGGCGCTCCTCGCATTGCCATACGTTACCGAGCGAAAACAGTTCAATCACAAGCATGCGGAAGTATGCTTCCTTTATCATAGGTAATCGCTCAATGCTTCGCGCCGCCTCATCCTGCTGTCGGTTCACGTACTCCGATACCCTGTTGTCGGTCATTATGGCTTCTTGGGTGATTGGAGTGGCGAGTACCATCCCTTCAAGCGATTTGCATCGGCTTAGCGCCACATATACCTGTCCGGGTGCAAACGATGAGCCTGCGTCGATTATCGCATGCTCAAATGTTAGTCCTTGGCTTTTGTGTATTGTGATTGACCATGCGAGGCGTAGCGGAAACTGTGTGAACGTGCCCTGTATATCTTCAGTAAGCTCACCTGTGGCATCGTCCACACGGTAGCGTGTGTTCTGCCATTCGGCTGCGGTGACTTCGATGGCTTCATCGCCGCATGCTACTGTTATTTTGTCTTTTTGCAGATTTACGATATGTCCGATTTTGCCGTTGTAATACTGATGTGCCGGAGATAGGTCATTGCGCACAAACATTACCTGTGCACCGGCTTTCAGGGTGAGTTCTGATGCAGTCGGGAATGATGTCTCTGGGAACGTGCCCTTTACCTCGGCATGGTATGTTACCGCCGGTGCGGCAATGCGTGCGAGGCAATCATTATTATAGCGGTCGGCAAATGAATTGTGGGTTGTGAGACGGATATATCCCGAGCCTTGGGGAGGAGTGAATTCAGGGATGTATCGCGAATTGAGAATGTTCATGTCTTCATGTCCGAGACTCCCTGTCCGCACATGATTGAGCAGTTTGATAAATGTGAGGTTCTGCTGACGGTAGACTTTTGTGAGTTCGATTGTTACGTAGTCTATCTGCTGAAGAGCGCGGCTGCTGAAAAAGTAGGGTGTGGGATAATGCGGTGCAAGCAATTCTTCATCCTGTGGAGTCATGATTGGAGAAAGCTGCTGGAGGTCGCCGATCATCATCAACTGCACTCCGCCAAACGGACGGCTGTCGCGGCGGTACTTGCGCAGGGCGTTGTCGATGGCGTCGAGCAGGTCGCTGCGCACCATGGATATCTCATCGATGACCAGCAGGTCGAGCATGCGGATTATGCGCAGTTTGTCGCGGGAGAAGCTAAACTTGTCGCGTATTTCTATCCCCGGGATATATGGGGAAAGCGGGAGCTGGAAAAACGAATGTATTGTTACGCCGCCGGCGTTGATGGCCGCCACACCGGTAGGTGCTACCACTACTATCGATTTGGAACTATGCTGTTGCAGATTGCGCAGGAATGTGGTTTTGCCGGTTCCTGCCTTGCCTGTAAGAAAAATACTTGTGTGGGTATGTTCGGCAAATTCCCATGCCCTCCGTAGTTCCTCGTTCTGTTCCATACTGCAAAGTTACATATTATAGTACAATTGAAGAGAAATTTACCGGAGCCATTTGAGCAAGAGATTCAAATTTATATGATACTATTGGGCTGAAATTGCTATTAATGAGTATCTTTGTCATATGGATAATATTATGGAAAAATTAAGGACAGCCGTTTTGTCGGTGACATTGTCATTGTCCGCAGCATTGTGTGCCGGAGCTGAGCAGCGCGATACAGTCCGTGTGTCTGACTTTGGTGCCGAGGCCGATTCGTATACTAATGCTGTTGAGGCTATACGTAAGGCTATTGATGCATGCCGCAATAAGCCCGGAGCAGTTTTGTCGTTTGAGCCCGGACGTTACGATATATGGCCTGAGGGTGCCGTGCGCAAGGAGATATACATTTCCAATACATCCTCGGAGGTAGAGTGTCCGTCGAAGGTAAAGACCATAGGCCTGCATCTGTATGGCCTGGAGGGAGTCACGATAGAGGGGAATGGCGCTACATTGATGATGCATGGCTCGATTACCCCTATAGCTGTGGATTCATGTGTGGATGTAACCTTATCGGACTTTTCAGTCGATTTCGAGCGCCCTGGTGGTTCGGAACTCACATATGCCGGTGTGACACCCGGCAAAATCATAGTCAATACACACCGCGATACACGATACGATATCAAGGGTCGGCGTCTGAGGCTGATTGGCGAGGGGTGGAGCACGGAGATACCACACTGTATAAAGTATACCCCTTCCGACCGGCATTTCCAGTATTCTCATGACTGGGGTGTGCTGTCGCAATGCGATGTGGAAGAGCTGTCGCCGGGCAGACTTCAGTTTACTGTTCCTGAGGATTTCCTGCCGGAGGAAGGAGCCACTCTGACCATACGTGATATCATACGCCGGGAGGTGGGAATGCTCAATATCCATAGCCGCAATACAAGGCTGGAGAATCTGAATGTCAGGTATATGCCTGTCTATTAAACACATCT
>NZ_JAIDKI010000224.1 GCF_029051885.1 Muribaculum sp. | reverse complement strand
TCCCTCACTGCGCGAACACATCTGCACGACGCTTGACCGCCCCAGCGTTAACAAATATTGGTGAACGGGGTCTTATTGTGCATGATGTAGAGAAGCTGGATGACATTTGGGGTGAATTTATTTTTAAACAAGCTCTAATGCGCGAATCCAAGTGAGATTTTTTGAATATCTACAAATAATCTGATTGTAAAATATTATCTTTGTAATTGATTAGGGCTTTTGCGGCAAATGATGCAGGCTCTTTTCCCAATCATTATTATTTTAATTATTTATACACTTAATCCAACCTTTCCGACCCATGAAAAGAAATGTAATTCTGGGTATGCTGGCTTCCACTGCTATTTTTATGTCATGCAGTCATGATAAAGTAACCGCCAGCTATCAGGTGATTCCGCTACCGCAGGAGATAACTGCAAATAGCGGGAGCGGTGCTTTCGAGCTAACAGATCGCACAGTGATAACCTATCCCTCAGGCAATGAGGCTCTAAAGAGCAACGCTGAACTGCTGGCCGGATATATCAGTCAGCTTACCGGACACAAGCTGAAGGTGACTGACACTCCTTGTGAAGAGAACGCAATCGTACTGCTTGACAATCTTGACGCTTCCTCTTCTGAGGCTTATACACTGGAGGTCACACCTAAGCTGATAACAATCAACGGCACTACTGCGGCCGGAAACTTTTATGGCATACAGACTTTGCGTAAGTCTATCCCGGAGAAGGGCGACCATGATGTCGAATTTCCGGCCGTGAATATTTCCGACTCTCCGCGTTTTGCCTACCGTGGTGCCATGCTTGATGTCTCGCGCCACTTTTTCCCGGTTGATTCGGTAAAGAAATTTATCGATATGCTTGCTCTGCATAATATCAATCGTTTCCACTGGCACCTCAGCGAGGATCAGGGATGGCGTATAGAAATCAAGAGCCGTCCGCGCCTTGCAGAAGTCGCATCAAAGCGAAATGGCACTTGTATAGGACATGATTTCTCGACATCCGACTCTATACCTTATGGCGGGTTCTATACACAGGATGAGGCGCGCGAGATTGTGAAATATGCATCAGACCGTCATATCACCGTCATTCCTGAAATTGATATGCCCGGCCATATGGTTGCCGCTCTTTCCGCTTATCCTGAATTGGGATGTACGGGAGGACCGTATGAAGTATGGCAGCGTTGGGGAGTCAGCGAGGATCTGCTTTGTGCCGGCAATGACAAGGCTTATGAATTCATCGATGATGTGCTTGCTGAGATTGTTGATATATTCCCGTCGGAATATATCCATGTCGGAGGTGACGAGTGTCCGAAGGTGCGTTGGGAGAATTGCCCGAAATGCCAGACCAAGATTCGTGAACTCCGTCTGAAGGATGATGCAAAAGGCTCAGCCGAACAGAAACTTCAGAGCTATTTCATGCATCATGCAAGCGACTTCCTTACCTCCCGCGGCCGTAAGATGATTGGGTGGGATGAAACTCTTGAGGGCGGACTTGCTCCCGGTGCGATTGTGATGTCATGGCGCGGTGAGGAAGGCGCAAAGGAAGCCGCCCGTCAGGGACATGACGCGATAATGACACCGACCGGATATATGTATTTCGATTACTACCAGACTCTCGACAGAGAGGGCGAGCCGGATGCAATCGGTGGATACGTGCCCGTTGAAAAGGTATACAGCTTCAACCCGACTCCCGATGATATGACAGAGGAGGAGAAGAAGCATATATTGGGCGTGCAGGCCAACTTGTGGACAGAATACATACCGGAATACAGTCAGGTAGAGTATATGGAACTGCCACGTATGGCTGCTCTTGCCGAAGTGCAGTGGACTGACCCTTCAAAGAAGGATTATAAGAATTTCACTCATCGTGTGCCGCAGCTGGCTGAGCATTATAAGGCTAACGGTTATAGATATGCTACTCATATATTCAATGTAAACGGTACTCTTACCCCTAATCCTGAGACCGGAACTATCGATGCGGTATTCTCTACCGTTGATGACGCTCCTATATATTATACACTCGATGGAAGCGAACCGAATGTATCCTCGACCCTGTATGAGAAGCCGGTGCAGCTGACAGAAAGCGGCACTATTAAGGCTGTGGCAATTCGTAAAGATGGTCCAAGCAAAGTTTTTGCCGACAGTGTGACTTTCAATAAGGCAACTGGACGCGCCATTACGATGGCCCAGGAGCCTCATTCCAGATATCGTGCGGAAGGCGCCTCGACTCTTGTCAACGGTAAGTATGGCACAACTGCATTTACTGCGGGCGGATGGCTCGGTTTCAATGGCCGCGATCTTGATGCGGTAGTTGACCTTGGAAGTCCGGTAGAAATAAAGAATGTGGCAGTACGTACTTTGGTTGATCATCCCAACTGGATTCTTGATGCCGAGAGTATCGAGGTCGGAGTCTCGGAGGATGGTAAGAAATACACCACAGTGGCTTCTGAGAAGTATTCTCCGGATCCCCAGAATACTCCTGCTGAGGTACGTATTCATAATTTTGACTTTTCGCCCGTTAAGGCACAGTATGTCAAGATTGTTGCCAAGTCTGTAAAGCAGATGCCTTCGTGGGAGGGACGTGCCAAAATCGGTGACCCGGCATTCATGTTTGTCGACGAGATTATAGTAGACTAATCTGTTTCCCTGACATTAGTTAATATACATCCGGCCTGCCGACGTGAAAGAACATCGGTAGGCCGGATTATTTAGAGCTTGTTTAATAATAAATGTTGCCGCCAGGGTCGTATAGCTTGAGACGATTTTCGACATGTGACGAAGG
>NZ_JAIDKI010000223.1 GCF_029051885.1 Muribaculum sp. | reverse complement strand
ATTCGCCGGCATCTTTCCGCCTGTTCTTCGGTCGTTATGGAACCCCATAACTCCCTTATCACAAGCGAAAATCTGCTTGACGAATGACCGCCCTGACGGTAACATTTATTATTAAACAAGCTCTAAATCTTAACATAAGCCAACTCTAAACGTAAGTTCGATAATAAAAGTTCCCGGTAGCAGCACGGAAAACCACCGACTGCTCTACCGGGAACTTTTATTGTCAAACGTTTAGTGCAGTTATTGCCAAACGTCGGCTTGTAACATGTATATCAGATTATACCTCTGATTGAGTTGATATCGTCGATATTGTGGCGATGGCAGAAATCATTAATCTCATCAATGATTTTTACGGTTACGGCCGGGTCAATAAAGTTTGCGGTACCGATTTCTACAGCAGTTGCTCCGGCCATTATGAATTCAATAGCATCCTTACCGTTCATGATGCCTCCCAGGCCTATTACCGGTATGTTGACAGCTTTTGCCACCTGCCATACCATCCTGACGGCTATAGGCTTTACTGCCGGACCTGAAAGGCCTCCGGTGATTGTAGACAGGTATGGACGCATGCGCTCTACGTCGATAGCCATGCCAAGAAGTGTATTAATCAGAGATACCGAATCGGCGCCTTCGGCCTCGACGGCGCGGGCTATCTCGGTTATATCGGTTACGTTGGGCGATAGTTTTACAATCAGAGTCCCCGGATATGCACGTCGTACCGCACGGGTCACTTCTGCGGCGCCGGCGCATGTTGTGCCGAAGGCCATGCCTCCCTGCTTTACGTTGGGGCATGATATGTTGATTTCCACTGCCGCTATACCTGAGAGAGGAGCCAGTTTTTCGCATACGGCTACATAGTCATCGGGACATGCTCCGGATACATTGACCATTATATTTGTATCCAGGTCTTTTATGCGGGGATAAATGTTTTCTATGAAATAGTCTACCCCTTTGTTCTGTAAGCCTACGGCGTTGAGCATACCGGAAGGGGTTTCGGCCATGCGTGGATAGGGGTTGCCTTCACGAGGATTCAGGGTAGTGCCTTTTACGATAAATCCTCCGAGGCGATTGAGGTCGATGAAGTCAGCGAATTCTTCTCCGTAGCCGAAGGTGCCTGACGCTGTGAGCACGGGGTTTTTAAGAGCAAGTGCTCCGATGTTTACATCTAATCTTGCCATGTCGTTCAGTCCTCCCATGTGAGTTGGTTGATATTGAATACGGGTCCTTCTTTGCAAACGCATACATTGCCCTTGACGGTGGGTTCAACGCAGCATAGACATGCTCCAAGGCCACATGCCATCATATTCTCAAGCGAAACCTCGCAGTCGGCTCCGATGCGTCGCGCTTCCCGGGCAATGGCTTTCATCATTGGCAGCGGGCCGCAGCAATATATGCGGTCCCATTTTTCAGAAAGTGCGCTGTTGGTTGTCACTATTCCGGGTTCGCCGGCAGAGCCGTCATCAGTCGAGATATGCAGTTTGCCGAGTTTTTCGAATTCTTCAATCTGCAGCAGGTCGTTTTTCGATCTTGCACCGAGCAGAAATTCCGGATTCATTCCGAGGCGCTTCAATTCGTGTCCGAAATACAGCATAGGTGCGACGCCGACTCCTCCTCCTGAAAGAAGTATTTTTTGACCCGGAGCCGGGATGGTAAACCCATTGCCGAGCGGGAGCACCAGATTCAGCAACTCTCCGGGGCGCTTGGCAATCATTGCGGCAGTGCCCTCGCCTGCACGGCGTACAAGCAGCCATAACGTGCCGTTCTCACGGTCAACATTATTTACTGAAATCGGGCGTCGCAGGAATGTGCTCGGAGAGTTGTCGACAGCGACCTCTACAAACTGGCCCGGAAGTATCTCTTCGGGAAGAGCGGCATTAACTGGGCGCAGTACCAACAGGGAATATAGAGCGTGGATATGGCGGTTTTCCACAATCTCAAAATCGATGATATGCTTTTTCATTTAATCAAGACAATTATGCCACAAATTTAGTCAATCTCCTAAAAAATGCAAAATATAGGGGTGTATACGCTCCTATTAAAGGATATTTGCTAATTTCGCAGTAAAGTCAGACCGACTTTATTGCTGCTTTGACCATGAGCAGCAATAAATATCACAAATCAGAACAGAATCATCATATGATACCTTTGCTTTTTGGAAATATCGGTGCAACGGAGGCATTAGTCATTTTACTTGTTGTGCTTTTGCTCTTCGGCGGCAAGAAGATACCTGAACTCATGCACGGTATTGGCAAGGGAGTGGCCGGATTCCGTAAAGGTGTCAATGAGATAGAGAATGAAATAAAAGCCAAACCTGCTCCCGATTCAGAAAAAGAGAATAATGCCTAAGGCCGATAATGCCATAGGTAAGGAAGCGACTTTCTGGGATCATCTTGATGAACTCAGAGGGGTAGCTTTGCGCGGTATTGTGATTACTGCCGTGATTGCAATAGCTCTTTTTGCAGTTATGCCAAAGCTGTTTGCCACAATTGTAATGGCTCCGTGCTACGGTGATTTCTATCTTTATCGTCTTTTTACATATCTTACATCCGAGTTTCCGATACTTTCGCCATTTTCTTCTGACGGATGGCATGTGAATGTAGTCAATATAAATCTTGCCTCACAGTTCTTCATACATATGCAGCTGTCTCTTATGGGTGCGGTTGTTGTGTCTGTGCCGATATGGCTCTGGCTGTTATGGAATTTTATTAGCCCGGGATTATATATGAGTGAGCGGCGTCACGGCTCACGGGCTTTGTGGCTTGGTGGTGTTTTGTTTTATGTCGGTATGGCAGTAGGGTATTTTGTAGTGTTTCCTCTGACGTTGCGTTTTCTTGCCGACTATCAGCTCAGCCCGGATGTGTCCAATCAGATAAGCCTTGACTCATATATCGACAATTTTCTCGGAATGCTCTTTGCTATGGGGCTTGTCGGCGAGATTCCGGTAGTATGTGCGCTGCTCGGACGTATAGGTGTGCTCTCACGTAGCACATTCAGCAAATATCGCCGTCATGCTATAGTGGTGCTTCTTGTAATCGCGGCGATTATTACTCCTACAGGTGACCCGTTTACACTGAGCGTGGTGTTTGTGCCATTGTTCATGTTGTGGGAACTTGGCGGGCGGTTGATTCCGAAAGATAAATAATGTTAAAATAACATAGTGGTCATAACTCTTTATCCCGGGTGACATTCTTAATATTATAAGTATGTCTTCCGGGATTGCTGTTTTATGTTTTCATGGCGATGCCGGGCATACTGATGATAAACTCACTTGTTATGGCTGATTCTTCTACAAAAAAAACTGTTGAGACATCTTCTTCGGCGCAGAATAATTCTAACAGGATTGACGGTGCTGTAAATCTCGAGAATATGCCGTTGTGTGGCGGGCAGATATGGGTGCTTGTCGTGGCGTCGATGGGGCAGTTCATAGGGCAGGGGCTGGCAACTCTCGTCGGGATTATAATACCGATGATTGAGTTGATGGCACATCCCGAGCTCCCTGCGGTAGTGCAAGGAATACTGGGGTGTGTGGCTTTATGCGGGCGTACACTCGGAACTGTGTTGTTCGGGCGTATGAGTGACCGGTGGGGCTACCTTACTGTATCCAGGGTGTGTCCGTGGCTTTTGAGTGTTTCGTCGGTTACAGCAGATTTCTGGCCTCCGGTATGG
>NZ_JAIDKI010000222.1 GCF_029051885.1 Muribaculum sp. | reverse complement strand
CGTGTGAGCCGAGTACTTCGCGCAATGCTTCGTGGAGCAGGTGGGTTGCGGTGTGGTTGCATGATGTCGCCTGACGGGCTTCCTCGTCGACGATAAGTCTTACTGCTGACTGAAGGTAGTTTTCTGTTGTCAGTTCCTTGGTGAGATGTACTGTGACGCCGTTTTCGCGTTTTGTGTCAAATATGTCGATGGTTTCACCGTCAAGGTACTTCATTACACCGCGGTCACCGACCTGTCCGCCCATTTCGCCATAGAATGGAGTGCGGTCGAAGATGATTTGGTAATACTCCTTGTTTTTCTGTGTGATTTTGCGATAGCGCAGTATATATGCGTCAATGTCGGTGCAGTCATATCCTACGAACTGCTGTTCGCCTTCGTTTATGATTACCCAGTCGCCGGTCTCGACAGCAGCGGCGTTGCGCGCACGTGCCTTCTGTGCGGCCATCTCGGTGTCGAAACCCTCGTGGTCAAGGGTCATGCCGTTCTCTTTGAGGATTAGCTCGGTAAGGTCGAGAGGGAATCCGTAGGTGTCGTAGAGCTGGAATGCTTCTTTGCCTGAAATCTCTGTAGACCCTTTGGCACGAGCCTGTTCGATGGCATTGTCGAGCAGACGGATGCCGTTTTCGAGCGTGCGGAGGAATGCATCCTCTTCTTCCTTTATGACACGCATTATCAGTTCGCGCTGTTTGGGCAATTCGGGATATGCCTCGCCCATGCTTTCGATGAGAGTGTCGACGAGTCGGTACATGAACGCCTGCTTCTGTCCGAGGAATGTATAGGCGTAGCGTACGGCACGGCGCAGGATGCGGCGGATTACATATCCGGCTTTGGCGTTGCCGGGCAGCTGTGAGTCGGCTATGGAGAATGCGATTGTGCGCACATGGTCGGCGATTACGCGCATGGCGATGTCGACTTTAGCGTCTTTCCCGTATTCCATTCCTGCAAGTTCGCCAATTTTATCAATCAGGGGAGTAAATACGTCGGTGTCGTAGTTGCTCTTTTTTCCCTGTAAGGCCATGCAGAGTCGCTCGAATCCCATGCCGGTGTCGATTACTTTTGCCGGCAGAGGCTCGAGAGAGCCGTCGGCCTTGCGGTTGTATTGCATGAATACGAGATTCCAGATTTCAATTACCTGGGGATGGTCGTGATTTACAAGGTCGCGTCCAGGAATGGATGCCTTTTCTTCGTCGGAACGGAGATCTATGTGTATTTCCGAACAGGGACCGCAGGGGCCGGTGTCGCCCATTTCCCAGAAATTGTCGTGCTTGTTGCCGTTGATGATATGGTCGGCGGGGAGATGCTTTTCCCAGTATGACGCAGCTTCGTCGTCGCGGCTCAATCCTTCTTCTTCAGAGCCTTCGAATACGGTTGCGTAGAGATTGGCCGGGTCAAGACCGAGTACATCTACAAGATATTCCCATGCCCAGTCGATGGCTTCTTTCTTGAAGTAATCGCCGAATGACCAGTTGCCGAGCATTTCAAACATCGTGTGGTGATATGTATCCATTCCTACCTCCTCGAGGTCGTTGTGCTTGCCGCTCACGC
Organism: Muribaculum sp.; assembly: GCF_029051885.1. Taxonomy (GTDB): domain Bacteria; phylum Bacteroidota; class Bacteroidia; order Bacteroidales; family Muribaculaceae; genus Muribaculum. The sequence continues at coordinate 1,519 of NZ_JAIDKI010000222.1, read as the reverse complement.
GCAGGCACTTCTGTGAGTCGGCCACGCGAGTGTGCTTGGCTGTTTTGTTGCCGAGTATGATATCCTTGAACTGGTTCATTCCGGCATTGGTGAACATGAGGGTGGGATCATCCTTGATGACCATCGGAGCGGAGGGTACAATAGTGTGTCCCTTGCTTCTGAAAAAGTCTTTGTAAGACTCTCGTATCTCTTTGGCGGTAAGCATCTTTATATGGTGTATTTTAATATGTTTGCATCTGTGTGGATTAATGGCTCGGGAGAGATTTCGCCATAATAGAGTGCAAAATTAGTGGATAATTGTTATTTTTGCAAAATAACTTTGAGTTATCGCAGGCAGTATCCAATGAGTAAAAAAGTATATTACCGCTATAATCCGGCTACCGACGGCTATGAACGTGTGTATCCAACCCGCGCACAGGAACTGTGGGGGAAGGTGAGGCACGTGCTTTTTGCCGGTATGACATGCACCGTGATTGTCGCTGCTATATATTATATGTGGGAGACTCCGCGAGAAAAGCTGCTGCGTGAGCAGAACGATGCTCTCCGCGAGCGTCTTGATATACTCGGGCGCAGATTGGATGCGTCGGCCGAGGTGATGGACGACATCATAACGCGTGATGATAATTTTTATCGTGTGATGATGGGTGCTCCGCGTCTGTCGGCTTCCGAACTTGATGCTCTTACAGGCAGCCATGATGAATATGCCCGCGTCGGAGCGCTTTCGGATGCAGAGCTGATAGGCTTGCTGTCGAGAAAGATGGATCTGGTCGAGGAGCAGCTGGCTGTCCAGTCGCGTTCGTTCGACGAACTCCGCCGTCTTGCCTCAACCAATAGCGACCGTATACAGCATATCCCCTCCATACAGCCTCTTCGGTCGGAGTCGATGAAGCGTATGGCTTCCGGTTATGGCTACAGGAGTGATCCGGTGTATGGTACCAGCCGGTTTCATGAAGGCCTTGACTTTGCTTCCGATATCGGGACTCCTGTCTATGCTACTGCCCGCGGGCGCGTAGTGAAGGCGGAGTGGGAGAGTGGTTATGGCAATATGGTAGAGATTGACCATGGCTACGATTATGTGACGCGCTATGCTCATCTCAGTAAGTTTAGTGTGAAGGCCGGTGATGTGGTCGGACGTGGTGATGTGGTCGGAGCTGTGGGTAATACCGGCAAGTCTACCGGGCCTCATCTCCACTATGAAGTGCGCTACAAGGATACTCCTCAGAATCCTATAAACTATTATTTTATGGATATTACTCCGGAGGAGTACAATGAGTTGATTCGTATGGCTGAGAATGCCGGACACGTTATGGACTGAGACTCTGTTGGCTACGCTGACTATCATTTTTTATTAAGTAAGTCGTAAAAATTATTACGTATATGAATACTTTTAAAACTTTATATTTCAGACGGAGCCTTTTTGCCGCTTTTGCATCTCTTCGTCGGTCATGTAGCTCGCTACACTCCTTCCTCATTGAGGAAAAATCAAACAAAAATCCTCTCGCCGGAAATATAAAATAAT
>NZ_JAIDKI010000221.1 GCF_029051885.1 Muribaculum sp. | reverse complement strand
GTTGTTTCGTATATCTTGGCCGCTTTTCGCCCTGTTCCTCAGTTGTGTACATAAAGTACACTCCTTCGTCACATGTCAAAAATCGTCTCAAGCTATACGACCCTGGCGGCAACATTTATTATTAAACAAGCTCTTAATGAGTGCCATCGGCGGCACATTTCTTTTGTTAATGCAAAATTACTAAAAAATCCCAATCACATCACCACTATACCACTACACGCCCTCATGCAGCACCTCGGCTGTATACCGGTTCGCACTTTCCATTTCCGATAATCCGGCTACTATCCACGATAAAATATCAATGTAAACCGATGGATTTTTCATTTTTATTTGATAAATTTGGAAAACAAAAATTTTACAGCATTACAAAACTCTTATAGTCATGACACTCTGGATTATATGGCTCACACTGGCCGCTCTTCTTATGATTGTCGAAGTATTCACTCAGATGGTATGGACACTTTGTCTTGCCATCGGATGCGTTGCAGCCCTTGTCGGCGACTATTTCGGAGCCGCCCTCGAGTGGCAGCTCATCATTATTGCAGTCACTACCGTAGCAGCATACATCGTTCTCGTGCCTTATGTAAAGCGCTGGCATGAAAAGCAGGTAAACAAGGAAGGCCGCACATCGCGCACAGGCATGGAAGCCCTTCTCGGACGCCGCGCCACAGTAACTCAGGTAATTCATCCCGGAAAAATTGGACGTGCACGCATAGATGGCGACTCTTGGCAGGTAGTAGCTCCGGGCGTACCTTATGCGATACCTTGCGGAGCCGAAGTAATCGTAACCGACTACAACTCAATCATCCTTACTGCCACCCTCCCTGATAAATAATCTAAAATCATAAGCTATGTCATACATTCTTGCAGCAATCATTGTCGTACTGGCAATAGTGATTATTTCGGCCGGCGTTAAAGTCGTGCCACAGTCGGAAACTCGTGTAATAGAGCGTCTCGGACGTTTCCACAGCGTGCTCAATCCGGGACTCAACTTCATAATACCGTTTATCGACAAGCCAAAGACAATCTATACACGCCGCGTAGAGACAACTGTCGGCGGACGCTACCTCGTGCGCAACACCGTGACCAGCGTAATCGACCTTCGCGAACAGGTATATGACTTCCCCTCTCAGCAAGTGATAACCCGCGACAACGTGACCACCGAAATCAACGCATTGCTCTACTTCCAGATTACCGACCCGAAGAAAGCCGTATATGAAATCGACAATCTGCCGAACGCTATTGAGAAACTGACACAAACATCGCTGCGTAATGTCATCGGCGAACTCGAACTCGACGAAACCCTCACAAGCCGCGACACCATCAACACAAAACTTCAGGCCATTCTTGACGATGCCACCAACAAGTGGGGCGTAAAGGTAAACCGTGTGGAACTACAGGACATCACACCTCCCGAATCAGTGCGCGTAGCCATGGAAAAACAGATGCAGGCAGAGCGAAACCGTCGTGCCGAAATCCTCAATGCCGAGGGTGAAAAGCAGTCCCTGATACTGCGCTCGGAAGGCGAGAAAGCATCAAAAATCAACCAGGCCGAAGCCACAAAGCAAGCTCAGATATTGCGCGCCGAAGGCGAGGCTCAGGCAATCATACTCAATGCACAGGCTGAGGCCGATGCCATACTGAGGGTAGCTGAAGCTGTACGCTCCGGCAACACCGACCCTGCCACCTATATGCTCGCAATGAAATATATCGATACTCTGCGCGAGATGACATCAGGAAAGGACAACAAGACTGTATACATCCCCTACGAGGCATCGTCAGTACTGTCTTCGATAGGCTCAATCCAGTCACTGTTTCAGAAATAACCGACAGAAGACCGATACAATGATTAATGCCGTTGAAGCCAATCGACTTCAGCGGCATTAATCATTGTATATCAAAAAGTTATATTCTCAGCGATTATGCATCATGCACAATCGTCGGTCTGCTCAATAATTGGTAGCTTCGATTTCAAAGAAGCTCCTGGCATGTGCGCAAACAGGACACTCCTCGGGAGCACTCTTGCCGATTACTACATGACCGCAATTGCGGCACATCCACACAGTATCTCCATCACGTGAGAATACAATACCCTGCTCGATGTTGGCAAGCAGCTTGCGGTAACGCTCCTCATGATGACGCTCTATGGCCGCCACTGCGCGGAAACGCTCTGCTATTTCAGAAAATCCTTCCTCATCGGCTTCTGCCGCCATACGGTCGTACATGTTGGTCCACTCGAAGTTTTCTCCTTCAGCAGCCTCACGAAGGTTGGTCATTGTGTCGCTGATACTGCCGCCATTGAGAAATTTAAACCACATCTTGGCATGCTCCTTCTCGTTATGGGCAGTCTCCTCGAAGATTGCGGCAATCTGTTCATAACCATCCTTACGTGCCTTTGACGCGAAATAGCTGTATTTGTTACGTGCCTGCGACTCTCCGGCAAAAGCCTCCATGAGGTTACGCTCTGTCTTTGTTCCTTTTAACTCTTTCATTTTTCTATAGATAATTATATTTACTTATGATTCAATACAATCGGGACATATACCCTTGAAACAGACATCCACACTGTCTGTACGGAATCCCGGAGTGACCGACAATTCAATCCCGTCGGGAATCTCTACATCTGTTATTCTCCCACACCTACGGCATATAAAATGCCCATGAGGAGGCTGCAACGCAAAGTCGTAGTGACGGTTTCCGCTCTCAATCTCCAACTCTTTTACAAGCTGACCGGAAGTCAGAGCATGAAGCGAATTGTATACTGTCGTACGCGACATTGAAGGAAACTCCTCAGCCAGGTCGGTATAGATTTCGTCGGCAGTAGGATGTCGCCTCAGATTCGCGATGTGCGAAAGTACGGCCATGCGCTGTACCGACGGACGCACTCCGGCAGTGTGCATCATCTCTATCAGTCGTGATGGAGAAAACGGTATATGTGATTCTGTCGATGACATAAAAATTAACTATTTTGTAATTGGTACAAAGTTAGTAATAATTCCAATATATCCGCCATGTCTTTACACTTATTTTTAATAAATATATTTCATTAACAGAATACGCTGACCGCGCATACTTATGAATTTACAAGTGGATGCATACACAAACATTTACACGAGAATGTAGAGGTAAATTAGCAGAAAATAGGTATATTTGCAGAACAATTCATAGACAATACAATATGGAAAAAGTCATACTTACCGGCGACCGTCCTACCGGCAAACTTCATCTCGGCCACTACGTCGGCTCACTCCGACGCAGAGTCGAGCTACAGAATTCGGGCCTATTCGACAAAATCTTCATAATGATTGCCGATGCCCAGGCACTTACCGACAATGCCGACAATCCCGAGAAGATTCGCCAGAATCTCATCGAAGTTGCCCTCGACTACCTGTCGGCAGGCATCGACCCTGACAAATCGACCATATTCGTGCAGACTGCCGTGCCCGAACTTACCGAGCTCGCATTCTACTACATGAACCTCGTAAGCGTAAGCCGCGTGCAGCGCAACCCTACCGTAAAGACCGAAATCAAGATGCGCGGGTTTGAAGGAGAGTCAATACCGATGGGATTCTTCTCCTACCCTGTGAGCCAGGCGTCGGATATCACCGCATTCAAGGCCACAACAGTACCTGTAGGTGACGACCAGGCACCGATGATTGAGCTTACCCGCGAAATTGTCAACCGCTTCAACCACATATATGGCGACGTGCTCGTAGAGCCCGAAATCATGCTCCCCGACAATGCCGCCTGCCACCGCTTGCCCGGCACCGACGGCAAAGCTAAGATGAGCAAATCGCTCGGCAACTGTATATATCTTTCCGACACACCCAAAGAGGTGAAGAAAAAAATCAACTCGATGTATACCGACCCGCTTCATCTTACCATCGACTCACCGGGACATCTCGAGGGCAACTGTCCATTCATTTATCTCGACGCATTCTCCCGTCCAGATCACTTCGCCAAATACCTTCCCGAATACTCCTCGCTCGACGAACTCAAGGAGCACTACACTCGCGGCGGAGTCGGCGACGGCACTGTAAAGAAACTGCTCTACAACGTCATCGAAGAGGAACTCGCTCCCATACGCGAGCGCCGCAAGATGTGGGAAAAGGATATTCCCGGCGTGTATGAAATACTGCGCAAAGGCTCTGAAGCAGCACGCGAGACCGCGGCCAAGACCCTCGAAGAAGTACGCGCCGCAATGAAAATCAATTACTTCTCCGACAAAGCCCTGATAGAAGAGCAGGCAAAGGCTTTCGCAAAATAAGCCTTCATCCCCTACGACTGAAATTACTTATTTTACATTAACCCGACAATATGAAAAAAGGCACAATCCTCGTAACCGGCGGTACCGGCTACATCGGATCACACACCGTAGTCGAGCTGCAGCAGGCCGGCTATCCTGTAGTGATCATTGACAATCTCTCCAACTCCAACCGCGAGGTACTCGACGGAATCGAGCGCATATCAGGCATACGTCCCGAATTTGTCGAGGCCGACTGCACTGACATGAATGCCCTTACCGCTCTCTTCGACAAGTATACCGACATCAAGGGTATCATCAACTTCGCTGCCAGCAAGGCCGTGGGCGAATCGATGGAAAAGCCGGTACTCTACTACCGCAACAACCTCAACACCCTGATGAATCTGCTTGACATCATGGCCGAGCGTGGAGTAAAAGGTATTGTATTCTCATCATCCTGTACAGTATACGGAGAGCCCGACGTTAACCCCGTCACCGAGCAGTCGCCTATCAAGAAAGCGACATCGCCCTATGGCAACACAAAGCAGATTTCCGAGGAGATAATTACCGACGTAATAAATGCCGGAGCACCCTTCAAGAGTGTCATACTCCGCTACTTCAACCCCGTAGGCGCACATCCATCGGCTGAAATCGGCGAACTCCCCAACGGCGTGCCTCAGAACCTCATCCCCTACCTCACCCAGACAGCCATGGGCATACGTAAGGAGCTCAGCGTATTCGGCAACGACTATAATACCCGCGACGGATACTGCATCCGCGACTTTATCGATGTTGTCGACCTCGCTAAGGCTCACGTAATCGCTGTAGAGCGCATGCTTGAAGACAAGTCGGAAGCCAAGATTGAAATCTTCAACCTCGGCACAGGCAACGGCCTCAGCGTAATGGAACTCATCACAGCTTTCGAGCGTGCCACAGGCGTGAAGGTACCCTACCGTATCGCACCCCGCCGCGCCGGCGACATCGAACAGGTATGGGCCAACCCGACATATGCCAACGAAGTGCTCGGATGGACAGCCTCCACACCCATCGACGACACCATGCGCTCGGCCTGGAAATGGCAGCAGCGTCTGCGCGAGCGCGGTATAATGTAATCAACTCGTAATCACACATATAATAGCGTCCCTTATGCCAACTAGCATAAGGGGCGCTATTGTGTATATGACTGAAGTAATCCACACTCCGACACGGCATTTTACGTTTGCTCATTTAGCGGATTTTTCGTAAATTTGTATGCTCTAAACAGGGCAATGACGCCTTAAAGCATGGGCGTTGAAAATAATCAAACGCAAATATAAATGTCAGAACAGAAAGAAGAATACAGCGCCAGTAACATCCAGGTGCTCGAAGGCCTTGAGGCCGTAAGAAAACGCCCTGCGATGTATATCGGCGATATAAGCGCAAAAGGTCTGCACCATCTTGTATATGAGGTGGTCGACAACTCTATTGACGAAGCTCTCGCAGGATTTGCCACCCATATCGAAGTAACTATCAACGAGGACAACTCGATTACCGTAGTCGACAACGGTCGCGGTATCCCTGTCGACATGCATGAGAAAGAGCACAAAAGCGCCCTCGAGGTAGTGCTCACGGTGCTGCACGCCGGAGGCAAGTTCGACAAAGGCAGCTACAAGGTGTCGGGCGGTCTGCATGGCGTAGGTGTAAGCTGCGTCAACGCTCTGTCGACATACCTCCGCGCAGAGGTACACCGCAACGGAAAGGCCTACATGCAGGAATACTCATGCGGCAAGCCCACCAGCGAGCTGAAAATTATCGGAGAAAGCTCTCATACCGGCACAAGCATAACCTTCAAGCCCGACGACAGCATATTCACAGTCACAGTCTACGACTACAACACTCTGGCCAACCGCCTGCGCGACCTCGCATTCCTCAACGCAGGAATCACCCTTACCCTGACCGACATGCGCACAATCGACGCCGACGGCAACCCGCGCCGCGAGGTGTTCCACAGTGAGCATGGACTGGAGGACTTCGTTCGCTACATCGACTCAAGCAAAGAATCGCTTATCAACGACATAATCCACCTCAACACAGAGCGCCAGGGCATACCGGTGGAAGTAGCGCTTACCTACAACACCACCTACAACGAAAACGTATACTCCTTCGTCAACAATATCAACACCATCGAAGGTGGAACACACCTCTCCGGATTCCGCCGCGGCCTTACCTCGACGCTGAAAAAATATGCCGAGGACTCAAAGATGCTCGAGAAACTCAAAATCGAGATTGCCAGCGACGACTTCCGCGAAGGTCTTACCGCAGTAGTGTCGGTAAAGGTAATGGAACCCCAGTTTGAGGGTCAGACAAAGACCAAACTCGGCAACAGCGAAGTCACCGCATCCGTATCTCAGGCCGTAAGCGACGCACTGCGCGACTACCTCGAAGAACATCCCCGACAGGCCAAGATGATTGTCGACAAGGTAATCCTGGCCGCTACCGCACGCCATGCAGCCTACAATGCCCGAAAGAATGTACAGCGCAAATCGCCACTCTGCGGAGGAGGACTCCCCGGAAAACTCGCCGACTGCTCAAGCCGCACGGCTGAAGACTGCGAGCTCTTCATTGTCGAGGGTGACTCGGCAGGCGGTACCGCAAAACAGGGCCGCGACCGTACATTCCAGGCTATCCTTCCTCTACGAGGCAAAATCCTCAATGTCGAGAAAGCAATGGACCACAAGATTTTCGACAACCAGGAAATCACCAACCTCTTCCGTGCCATGCGTGTCACAATCGGCACCGCCGAGGACTCCAAGGAGGTGAATCTCGACAAACTCGCCTACCACAAAATCATCATCATGACCGATGCCGACGTCGACGGCGCCCACATCGCCACCCTGCTGATGACATTCTTCTTCCGCCGCATGCGCCCGATTATCGAAAACGGATATCTCTACCTTGCGACACCGCCGCTCTACAAATGCACCAAAGGCAAAGTGGAAGAATACTGCTGGACCGACGCACAGGTACAAAGTTTCATCGCACGCAACGGCGACAAGACCAAGGTAATGCGCTATAAAGGTCTCGGTGAGATGAGCGCACAGGAACTGCGCGATACCACCATGTCGCGTGAAGGACGTCTGCTCAAGCAAGTAAACATCAACGATGCTGCCGAGGCCGACAGAATCTTCTCGATGCTCATGGGCGAGGATGTGGCGCCGCGCCGCGACTTCATTGAAGAAAACGCAAATTATGCCAATATCGACGCATAATATCCTATAAACCTTTACACAACGACGAGTGGCACACACAACTTATGCCACTCGTCGCGCGTTATTTAAACATAGCTGCGGGAGCCCGCATTATAACCTTTCTCCATATATTTACCAAACTTATACACAACATGGCCAATTCAAGAAACGCCCGCAAAAACGCATTCCGCGAACTATACGCGGCAATCGACGACTTTATCAGCCGACAGGGCAACAAGACATTCAACTACAAGCAGGTGGCCCATGCTTTAGGCATAGACACCAAACCGCAGCAAAAAGCGGTGGCAATGCGTCTTGCCGAGCTTGAATTTGACGGCATACTCATAGAAGTCGCTCCAGGCAAGTATCAGGCTCCAAGCCGTGGCACCGAGGCTATAGGCACATTCTCGCGCCGCAGCAATGGCAAAAACGGTGTTGTAATCGACGGCGAGGAGGACAACCTCATATTTGTAGCCGAACGCAACTCATTGCATGCTCTCAACGGCGACCGCGTAAAGGTACTGATAGCCGCCCATCGCAAAGGGCTGGAACCCGAATGCAAGGTAGTCGAAATAATCGAGCCTAATGACCAGCAGTTTATCGGAACTCTTACTGTCGAACGGCATATAGCCACTCTCAACACTGACTCCAAATTCCTCGCCAACGATATATTCATCCCCAAAGGTAAGCTCAAAGGTGGCAAGACCGGCGACAAGGCCATCGTCCGGATTACCGACTGGCCGGCCGACGACAAGAACCCGCGCGGCGAAGTAATCGACATACTCGGAAGGAACGGCGAAAACAACACCGAAATGCATGCAATTCTCGCTGAGTTCGGACTCCCCTACCGATATCCTGAAAATGTCGACAAAGCCGCACAACGCATCGATGCCGGCATAACTCCGGAAGTGATAGCATCGCGACTGGACATGCGCGACGTTACCACATTCACCATCGACCCGCGTGATGCAAAGGACTTCGACGACGCTCTTTCCATACGCCGCCTGCCCGACGGACACTACGAAGTAGGCGTCCACATAGCCGATGTGACACATTACGTCACCCCCGACACTATAATCGAGAAAGAAGCCCAGAAACGCGCTACCTCGGTATATCTCGTCGACCGCGTGGTGCCAATGCTTCCCGAGCATCTTTCAAACGGCATATGCTCTCTGCGCCCCGACGAGGAGAAACTCACATTCAGCTGTGTGTTTGTCATGGACGATGACGCAAATGTGATTTCTCACCGTATCGCGCGCACAGTCACATGCTCCAACCGCCGCTTCACCTACGAGGAAGCACAGGAAGTAATCGAGACTGGCCACGGCGACTTCGCGGAAGAAATCCTCACCCTCGACCGCCTGGCCAAGATATTGCGCAAGCGCCGCTATGAGCTCGGCTCTGTAGAATTTGACCGTGAGGAAGTGCGCTTCGAAATCGACAAGGACGGACATCCTGTAGATGTCTTCTTCAAGGAATCGAAAGACTCCAACAAACTTATTGAAGAATTCATGCTGCTTGCCAACCGCACGGTAGCAGCCGAAATCGGAGTACCGAAAGGAAAGAAGAAGCCCAAGGCATTCGTATATCGTATCCACGACCAGCCCGACGTGACACGCCTCACCGATCTGGCCGCGATAGCACGCAACTTCGGCTACAAAATCAAGACTTCCGGCACAGCAAAGGATATCAACAAATCCATCAACCGCATGCTCGCCGATGTAAAAGGCAAGGGAGAGGAAAATCTGTTGTCGGTACTCGCCATCCGCTCAATGGCCAAGGCAATCTACTCGACCGACAACATAGGCCACTATGGACTGGGATTTGACTACTATACCCACTTCACATCGCCAATCCGGCGTTACCCCGACATGATGGTACACCGCCTTCTCGACAAATATCTCTCCGGCGGCCGCTCGGTCAATGCAGAGAAACTCGAGGATTTATGTAAACACTCCTCGCAGATGGAACAGCTCGCGGCAAACGCCGAACGCTCGTCAATCAAATACAAGCAATGCGAGTATCTTGCCGACCGTCTCGGAGAAATATACGACGGAGTAATATCCGGAGTGACCGAATGGGGACTATATGTAGAGCTAAACGAAAACAAATGCGAGGGCCTTGTACCTATCCGCGACCTGGCCGACGACTACTACGACTTCGACGAGAAAAACTACTGCCTTGTCGGACGCAAGACCCATACACGCTACACGCTCGGCGACCGCGTACGTGTGCAGGTGGCACGCGCCAATATCGAGAAACGCATGGTTGATTTCGCGCTGCTCGACGACACAGGCCGTCCGGTAGGCGACTATGCAAAAGGAAAAGAGGTAAGCGTGAAGGAGGCTCTTTCCGGACGTCCAAAGTCGGGACGCGGCTCAAAGCAGCGCCGTGGCGCTGACCGCACACGCCGCCGTCGCTAAACACGGCAAATCCCGTCAAAGGATTCTCTGCCGGTTGGATGTTTAACATTGACGATGAAGTCTACATAATTGACTGAGTCACTATCAAAGATATGATATAAGAGACTTAAAAGCCAAAGATGGCATTGTCAACCGACTCGGGTTGACAATGCCATCTTTGGCTTTTAAGTCTTTTGATAGATTATAACACTCAGACACTTAGTCTCCTTTGTTACGTTCCTTGGCTTTGTTTTTTGATTTTGTAGAAGATGTCTCGAGGTCTTTCTCCTCGGCAAGTTCGATTACATTCTTATCGCGGTCGAGTACACGGTACTCCAGGTAAGCCAGCGACTGGTCGGGCATGATTTTAAATTTGCCGCCGAGTTCAAGTTTCCATCTGCGCGACAACGATACAAGACCCTTCTTAAGATAGGCGTCGACGTATGGGTGTACGTACATGATGAAATTGTTGACCTTGAGATCATTGATAAGATACTCAAGTTTCTCTTTCAGCGTATCTGTAAACAGCAGTGAGGGCTGCACCTCACCCTTGCCAAAACATGACGGGCACTTCTCTGCCGTAACTACGTCAAGAGCAGGGCGCACACGCTGACGCGTAATCTGCATCAGGCCAAATTTACTAAGAGGCAGTATGTTGTGGCGTGCACGGTCATTGGCCATCACCTCGCGCATGTGGTCGTACAGAGCCTGGCGGTGTTCGGCCTTGTTCATGTCGATAAAATCGATTACGATTATACCGCCCATGTCGCGCAGGCGCAACTGGCGTGCGATTTCGTCGGCGGCCCGCAGGTTCACCTCAAGAGCGTTGCTCTCCTGGTCGTTGGCTGCGCGGGAACGGTTGCCTGAGTTCACGTCGATAACGTGGAGCGCCTCGGTATGCTCGATGATAATGTATGCACCGGAGCGGAACGACACCGTCTTGCCAAACGATGACTTTATCTGCTTCGTTACGTTGAAATGGTCGAAAATCGGCTCGTCCTTTGCATAGAGTTTTACGATTTCCTGACGCTCCGGAGCAATCAGACTTACATATTTTGAAATCTGGCCGAAAGTCTCGGCATCGTTTACGTAGATGCTTTCAAACGACGGACTGAACACGTCGCGCAACATCGACACGATACGGCTCTCCTCTTCGAAAACGAGAGCCGGGGGAGTAGAACGCTGAGCGTTGGCCACAGTATCCTCCCAACACTTGAGAAGAGTCTTAAGCTCGTGGTTGAGCTCGGCCACACGCTTTCCTTCTGCCGAAGTGCGTACGATTACTCCGAAATTCTTAGGACGGATACTTTCTACAAGCTGACGCAGACGCACCTTCTCTTCAGTGGTCTTGATTTTCTGCGATATGGAAATCTTGTCGCTGAACGGTATCAGTACCAGAAAACGTCCGGTAAAAGTAATCTCTGTGGTTAGGCGCGGACCTTTTGACGAAATAGGCTCCTTGACAATCTGAACCATCAGCAACTGGTCCTTTTCAAGCGTGTCTGTCACAGACCCGTGCTTGTTAATGTCGGGGAGCAGTTTCATCCTCGAAAGAGAGGGAACATGCTTTTTATCGTCGAAAGCCTGCTTTAGAAATTCGCGGTAAGAGGCGAATTGGGCGCCCAGGTCCAGGGAATGAAGGAAAGCGGCTTTGT
>NZ_JAIDKI010000220.1 GCF_029051885.1 Muribaculum sp. | reverse complement strand
ATATAAAGTTTTAAAAGTATTCATATACGTAATAATTTTTACGACTTACTTAATAGCAATAGTTTATACTATATGAAAAAACTTTCTGACGGTCGGTTATTCTGCCGAGTTAACCTTTGCCACCTTGGCCTCGGTCACTTTTGATTTGGCAATCTTACCGTCCTTGCGGTCGCGGGACATTGCAACAGCCTTGCCATCCTTTCGCGCAGCAACCTTACCGGGCTTCATGCCGTGGTGCTGACGGCCGGGAGCTCCCATGCGCGGACCCTGCGGGGCAGGGGTCATGTAGGCGTTTTCAAGGAAAATCACATACTGGTCGGGGGTGAGCACCTGCTTCATGCCGTCGAGATAGGCACGCTTCTGAGCCTTGCGGGCAGAGTCGCGCTCCTGACGTATCTTGCACCTCTCGGCCTTGGCGGCTTCTCTCGACTCGCACACCTGAGCCTTGCGGTTTGCAGCACAGGTCTTCTGTAAATCCTGTATTTTTGCTTTCTGAGCGTCGGTGAGGGTTATACCTTCAAACAGTACGGTGCAGCACTGGGCCGGGGCCGGGGCACATTGCTGGCCGGGATTATCGCATGTGGCCTCTACGGGGCATTGTGTCTGAGGACATGTCTGCCTGCGGGCATTGGGATTCTGAGCGGTTGCGGAGAGAGTGAAAAGTGATGCGCAGAGCATCATGACACTTACTACTTTCTTATTCATGTCGGAATTTATTTAGTCAGTTAATTATTATTCTTATGCACTACGTAAGTCATAAATATTTTTTTTACGACTTACTTATCTGACATGAATAACAATCAAACGTTTATTATCCCCGCCGCCTTTAACTCATATTTAACACTTCGCTGCATTATTTCCTTCTTCTCCGGCAGGCTTGAGCACGAGCGGAGAGTCAACCAGTTCGGGCAGTAAAGCTATGTCAAACACCTCTTTGACCGTGTTGACATGATGGAATACGAGCCCTTCAAGATGCTGCTTCTCGATATCGGCGATATCCTTGCGGTTGTCCTCGGAAAGTATGATATCCGTAATGCCAGCACGCTTGGCCGCCAGTATCTTCTCTTTTATGCCGCCCACAGGCATCACCTTGCCGCGGAGGGTAATCTCGCCGGTCATGGCCACACGCGGAGCGATACGCCGCTGGGTGAATGCCGACACAATAGCTGTGGCCATTGTGATGCCGGCCGACGGGCCATCCTTGGGTATGGCGCCCTCTGGCACATGGAGATGCAGCTGATAGGAATCAAACAGCGCCGAGTCTATCCCATATTCGTCGGCGTGGGCCTTGACATACTGCATGGCGATTGCGGCCGACTCTTTCATTACATTGCCGAGATTGCCGGTAAGGGTAAGTTTCTCACCCTTCGACCGTGTGAGCGCGGCCTCGATAAAGAGTATCTCGCCTCCGGCGGCAGTCCAGGCAAGCCCTGTGACCACGCCCGCAAAATCGTTGCCCTCGTAGCGCTCGCGGGTATAGCGGGGCACTCCGAGTATGGCTTCAAGATGCGACGGAGATATGCGCGACGGAAATTTATTGCACTGCAACTTGTTGAGCACTGATTTGCGCACCACTGCAGCGAGAGCCTTCTCAAGCTGGCGCACGCCGCTCTCGCCTGTATACCGGTCGATTATGGCGGCAATGGCGTCGCGCGAGAGCGACAGTTGCTGACGGTCTACGTTGTATTCCTTAAGCAGACGAGGTATGATATGGCCGCGGGCTATCTCTACCTTCTCCTCAAGCAGATATCCCGACAGCTCGATTATCTCCATACGGTCGAGCAGAGGCTGCGAGAGGGTCGAGAGGGTGTTGGCTGTAGCGATGAAAAGCACCTTCGACAGGTCGTAGTCTACATCTATATAATTGTCGTGGAAATGACAGTTCTGCTCGGGGTCAAGCACTTCAAGAAGTGCCGCCGAGGGATCGCCCTTGAAGTCGGCGCCGATTTTGTCGACCTCATCAAGCAGCAGCACAGGGTTGGTAGTGCCTGCGCGACGCATGGCCTCCATGATGCGTCCCGGCATCGCCCCGATATATGTGCGGCGATGACCGCGTATCTCAGCCTCGTCGTGCAGACCGCCGAGCGACACACGCTCGTATTTGCGGCCAAGCGCCGACGCGATTGCCGCTCCGAGCGATGTCTTGCCCACTCCCGGAGGGCCTACCAGGCAGAGTATAGGCGACTTGCCGGATGGGTTGTTGATCATCACGGCTATCTGTTCGAGCACACGCTCCTTCACCTTGCGCAGACCGTAATGGGCTGTGTCGAGTATTTTTGTAGCCTGTCCGAAGTTTTTCTGAAGCGGGCTCACCACTCCCCACGGCAGCGACAGCAGAGTCTCGAGATATGAATACTGCACATTATACTCGGGCGATTGCTGGCTGAGACGTGTCAGTTTCTCAAGCTCATGGGCAAAATGTTTCTGAGCATTTTCGGTAAACGCCGTTTCCTCGGCCTTGCGGCGCAGGGTGGCGATATCTTCGTCCTCATCGCCATACAGCTCCTGGCGCACGGCGGCAAGCTGGTTCTGGAGGAACGCACGCCGCTGCTGCTGCTCGAAATTGGCCTTGGCGTTCGACTTGATTTTCTCCGTCACCTGCATCATCTGCTCACGCTCGGCGAGAGCTTCCAGGAGTATGCGCGCACGCTCCTTCATATTCCCCTCGCCTATCATGCGCATCTTGGCGGCAAGGGCCACAGGGAGCTGTGTGCACAGAAAGTTGAGGGCCACCCGCGGATCGGCATCGTCGGGTATCTGAAGCATCATAAACTCCTGATTGCCGTCGGAGTGCGACTGGAGAGTCTTTATCATCTCCTGTATGGCCGCCATCGTGTTGGCAAACCCGCGGTCGTTTTTGCGCGGCTTTACATCGCGCTCGATTTCTACCGAACAGCGCATCGGGAAGGCGCCGTTGGTCTCGCCCGTGGCCGGACCGGTGATTCTTACGCGGTCGGAGGCATGAAGAAATGCCGCATGCGACCCGTCGGGCAGGTCAAACACCTTAAGCACGTGGGCCACAACGCCATACTGGTTGAGCCGGTTGATATCGGGATTGTCGTCCGAAGGGTCAAGCTGGCAGAACACACCTACCGGCACACCTGTCTCCTGGGCCAGACGGGCCGTCGACAGTGTCACCTCACGCTCGATATTGATAGGCATCGGCACGCCCGGGAAAAGCACCAGGTTGCGGGTGGCAAGCACCGGAAGTGCGTCCATGTCGGGGCGCCGGATATTGGCATCGGGATGTATCTCTATCTGTCCTACGTGGATACTGGTATGTTCGTTATTGTGGCTGCTCATTATTATCGTTTGCGGAATATGTTGCGTCGTATTAGTAGTATAATTTGCTGAAAACAAGTGGAGACACTGCCTCGGCATTCATCGCCGCGACAGAGCCGCAAAGTTACAAAAATTCGCCGACATAATATAGCAGGTGAGAGCTTGTTTAAAGGTTGTTTAAAGGTCGCCGGTCAAACAAGCACAAAACAGGCGCCAAGAGCCGCGGCTCCTGGCGCCTGTTTTGTATTAACTGTAGTCGGTGGCCATCAGTTGGCAGTGATGGTCACTCGCGCTCCGGCCTTGGTCGGGAAACTTATGGCATCATCCGACAGCACTTTGGCTTCAGCGCCTTTCACCTTGCAGCTGCCGGCACCGGGGAACTTAACGGTACACGGCTTTCCGCCGAGCGATGTTATTGTGGCTGATTTCAGCTTGCCGTCCGACCACGATGCATCGACCTCAAAGCCGCCGCGCGCACGCATGCCGGAGAAACTGCCTTCGGCCCATACGTCGGGAAGGGCGGGGAGCAGATCGATGCTGCCGCCCTGGCTCTGGAGCAGCATCTCGGCAATACCTGATGTGGCGCCGAAATTGCCGTCGATCTGAAATGGCGGATGGGCATCAAACAGGTTGCCGTACACGCCTCCGGCTCCATGGGGAGTGGTCAGCGACAGACAGCTCGACAGCATACGGTGGGCATGGTTGCCGTCGCGCAGGCGTGCCCAGAAATTGAGTTTCCAGGCACGGCTCCAGCCTGTACCCTCGTCGCCTCGAGTGTTGAGCGTCACCTTCATGGCATCTACCAGCTCATCCTCGCGCTCAGAGCGTCCGGGCACTATCTGCGAGC
Organism: Muribaculum sp.; assembly: GCF_029051885.1. Classification (GTDB taxonomy): domain Bacteria; phylum Bacteroidota; class Bacteroidia; order Bacteroidales; family Muribaculaceae; genus Muribaculum. Next base: position 2,974 of record NZ_JAIDKI010000220.1, on the reverse strand, counting down.
CCGGGTGGAGCCATATCAGATGGTTGACATGACGGTGGGTGTCGACATATCTGCCGAGCGAGTCATCCAAGCGGCCATCGCCGGTAAGGTCCTTGCGCACCTCATCTTTCCACTCCATAAACTGGCCACCCTTGCCGATACGCGGCATCGACATGCGGCTCTTGGCATCGGCAATCTCCTTTATCTCGGCCTCGTCGCTCTTGCCAAGCACATCGGCAGCCTTGATTACGGCGTCCATCATCTCATATACAAGACCCTGCGAAGCGGTGCAGCCGAGCGAGAAAGCACCATGCTCAGGAGAGTACGACGGGTTGACCACAAGAGTGCTGTCGCGCTCGTCGGTCCAAAGGGCATCGACCCAGAAGAGCACGGCATTTTTCATCGTGTCGAAGTTGTCGCGCAGGAACTCCTCATCCTGGGTGAAGTTGTAGTACTCCCAGATGTCCTGACACATCCACACGGCACCTTCGGGATAGAGGCTGTAGGAGCCCGAAGCCGCAGGCGCGGTGTTCGACCATATGTTGGCCTCATGGTTGGATATCCAGCCGCGCACGTCCCCTCCGTCCTGACGACAGTGGTAGTGGCGCGCCGTAATGGTGCCGCGCGGCTCAAGCGAGCGGATATAGTCAATCATCGGCCGGTGACACTCCGAGAGGTTGGTTGTCTGCACTGGCCAATAGTTCATCTCTACATTAATATTTGTATGGTAGTCGGCATTCCAGGGATTTTCAAGATGCTCTCCCCATACACCCTGCAGATTGGCAGGCAGAGAACCGGGACGCGACGACGCAATCATCAGATAGCGGCCAAACTGATAGTATAGAGTCTCCACATAGCGCTTTGTGTCCTCCGATGCTGTGCCGGCGAGCATGTCGGCAAGCCAACCGTCGGTATATCCCTCGGGCACGGAAGTATTGCCGCCGAGCTGCAGGCGGTTGCGGTCATAAAGGTTGCGGTAGTCGGCCACATGGTCGGCGCGCAGCTCCTTGTAGCTCTTTTTCTTTGCAGCCTCTATGCGGGCGTTGGCCTTGTCGAGAGGATTCTCGTCGGAGAAGAAATTAAATGTGGTGTCGTTGCAGAATTTATAGTTGGTGGCCGCCGACATGGTAAGCACGATTTCCTTGGCGCCGCTTACTGTAATCGAGTCGCCGGCGGCATTGACAGTTCCGTCGGTCGAATGCACGTCGAGCACCTGGGCAAATCTCAATCCGTCCTTCCAGTCGGGATTGTTGCGCTCACGTGCCGGCGTGGGCCATCCGGTAAGAGTGATACGGCCGTCGGCCGCCGACATACTGTAGTCGGAGTGAGGACAGTCGATGCGTATACTGCGCTTCATAGGCTTGTCCGATGTGATACGCACAGCCATCACATTGTCGGGATAGCTCATGAAATACTCACGCTCCACCGTGGCGTCGCCTGCGGTGTATTTCACCGTCTGCACGGCATTGTCGATATCGAGAGAGCGCTCATAGTCGCTGTAGCTGTCCGGAGCCTCAAGGTCGGATATGAGTATGTCGCTCACCGTCTGATATGAACCGAAATGGTTTTTGACACCAAGCAGATTGGCTATATAATCCTCATAAATGCCTTTCTCGTCATACTCTATGGCATCGTCGACATTGCCTGTGCTCTCATATTTGGAATTGTCCATCTTGTTGGCACGGCGCTGCAACTCCTTGCGCAAAGCCTGGAGCATCTTGTGGTTCTCGGCCTTTGTGTGCAGATGTCCGCCGTCGTAATCCTTGTCCTCTCCGGGACCTCCCGACCATAGGCTGTGCTCGTTGGTCTGGATAATTTCGAAAAACGGATTGCCATAAATCATCGCACCCATGTATCCGTTGCCTATAGGAAGGGCCTCCGACTCCCATATCGTAGCCGGGGAACCGTAGACAGCCTTCATAGGAGCCTGTGTGACCGATGCGTCGGCTGACATGCAGGAGACTATCGCGCCACCTGCGGCCACAGCCGCAATGCCTGTGATAATAAGTTTATTCTTTTTCATGATGCATAAGTTTCAATCGTTCCGATTAAATTACAAATATCCCGATAAAAAATAATGATTGTTAGCTCATCCACAAAGATAGCCATAATCCCATAAATACACAAATCCGCCACTCCGAAGATTGCCGGATTTGCATATGACTCTGTATTTTATGAATCCCGGAAACGGGAATCGTGCTATTTGCGGCTGTCAAGATAGGCGGCGATTTGCGAGGCTATCTGCGACATGCCCTTCACATCGGGGTGGCCGGCCTGCTTTGATATCCCCTCAAGCTCTATCAGTGGCACGGAATAGTATCCGCACAACGTACGTATCGACTCGTTGATGGCATCGGACAATCCGTCGTTCATTATGAAATATATATCGACATTGGGATACCGCTCCTTTATATTTTTAAGCAGACACGCCATACCGGGACGAAACGAGTAAAGCTGTTCGTCGGTCCAGTCGGAATACACATATTCTCCGATGGGAACACCGGCCCAGCTGTCGTTGGTAGCTCCGAAAATAAAGATAATATCCGGATTGCCAAGATATGCCGCACGTGTTATAAAAGAGCGGTCCTTGTAGTCCTCGCCACGGTATCCGCGATAACAGATGGTAGAGCCGGAAAAAGAGTTGTTGACTCCGAGCTTATATCCGTTTTCAGAAATAAACTTGTGCCACCACGTCTGTGTCACCTCACTCACATCGGTATTCACAGTCAGAACAGGCAGCTTATACCATACATAGTTGGTATCGGGAGTAACATAGTTGTGAAACGTGGAATACGAATCGCCAAGAATGGCTACAGTCTTACGGTCGCCGGCCGAAAGGCTTAGAACGGCAACCGCCATAATCAACAGTGAAAACAGTTTTTTCATGCTATTTCAGATTTAGAGTTTGTTTAATAATATAATGTTACCGTCAGGGCGGTCAATCGTCGAGCATATTTTCGCTTGTGATGAGGGAGTTATGGGGTTCCATAACGAC
>NZ_JAIDKI010000022.1 GCF_029051885.1 Muribaculum sp. | reverse complement strand
CAAGGCTATCGGTCTGCCTAAATGCAAGGTATGTACCCATTGCTTTGACGGTACAAGCTATGAGTGATAATCAACCGAATAAATCAACTTAATATATCTAATAACCTTAAAAGTATGAGTCTTAACATCATCGTGCTCGCCAAGCAGGTGCCTGACACCCGCAATGTGGGCAAAGATGCCATGAAGGCCGACGGCACTATCAATCGTGCCGCCCTTCCTGCAATCTTCAACCCGGAGGACTTGAATGCTCTGGAGCAGGCACTTCGTCTCAAGGATGCCAATCCCGGCTCTACAGTGACCCTTCTTACCATGGGTCTGCCCCGTGCTGCTGAAATTATTCGTGAAGCCATTTATCGTGGTGCCGATACCGGTATTGTACTGACCGACCGTACACTTGGCGGTGCCGACACACTTGCCACCTCTTATTCTTTGGCTCAGGCTGTGAAGAAGTTTGGCAACTATGACATAATTCTCGGAGGCCGTCAGGCTATTGATGGCGACACCGCACAGGTGGGTCCTCAGATTGCCGAGAAACTTGGTATTCCCCAGGTGACATATGCTGAAGAAATTCTTGACCTCAAGGATGGCAAGGTGACAGTAAAGCGTCGCATTGAGGGTGGTGTGGAGACTGTTGTGGCTCCGCTGCCATGTGTAGTCACTGTCAACGGTTCGGCTGCCGAGTGCCGTCCACGTAATGCTAAGCGTGTACAGAAATACAAATATGCAGTATCTCCTTCAGAGAAAGGCAATCTCTCTCCTGAAATCCAGGCTTTGGTTGATGCGCGTCCGTATCTTAACCTCCAGGAGTGGAGCGCCGCATATGTAGATGCTGATCCTGCACAGATTGGTCTGGCCGGCTCTCCGACAAAAGTGAAAGCCATCGAAAATGTAGTATTTACCGCCAAGGAGAGCCGTACTCTCACAGATGATGACGCCCAGATTGAGGATCTCATCAAAGAGCTTATCGTCAACCATACTATCGGCTAATTTTATTGAATCATGAACGACAACAACAATCTCATAGTATATTGCGAGTATGAGCATGGCAAAGTAGCCGATGTGAGCCTCGAACTTCTGACCAAGGGCCGCGTGCTCGCCGACAAGCTCGGCGTTAAACTGGAAGCATTGGTAATAGGCGATAAACTCAACGGTATCGAGGATTCGCTCTTTCCCTATGGCGTGGATGTGGTCTATAAGGTAGAAGACGCTCGTCTCTATCCCTATACATCCAACCCCCATGCGGCAGTACTCATCAACCTCTTCAAGGAAATCAAGCCCCAGATTTGCCTTATGGGCGCTACATGCATCGGCCGTGACCTCGGTCCTCGTGTCAGCTCTTGTCTTCACAGCGGTCTGACCGCCGACTGTACATCGCTTGAAATCGGCGACCATACTGATCCCAAGACCGGCAAAAGCTATACCGACCTCCTTTATCAGATTCGTCCTGCATTCGGAGGAAATATCGTGGCCACTATCGTCAATCCGGATCATCGTCCCCAGATGGCTACCGTACGTGAGGGCGTGATGAAGAAAGAGATAAAAGACCCTGCATATAAAGGTGTCGTAGTTAATCTTGAGGCCGACAAGTATGTAAAACCCGAGGATTTTGTAGTAGAAATCATCGACCGTCATATCGAAAAGTCGAAAATCAATATAAAGAACTCTCCGATAATCGTGTGTGGCGGTTATGGTATGGGTTCCAAAGAGGGTTTCGACATGTTGCATGACCTCGCCGCAACCCTTGGCGCTGAAGTCGGTGCTTCGCGTGCAGCAGTCGATGCCGGATTCGCCGAACACGACCGTCAGATTGGTCAGACAGGCGTCACCGTGCGTCCCAAGCTGTATATCGCATGCGGCATCTCCGGCCAGATTCAGCACATTGCCGGCATGCAGGAAAGTTCTATTATCATCTCGGTCAACAATGACCCCAACGCACCTATCAATACCATAGCCGATTATGTAATCACCGGCAATGTGGAGGATGTCGTGCCCAAACTCATTAAGTATTACAAGAAAAATTCGAAGTAATGGCAAATTTTTATAACGACAATCCCGCTCTAAAGCACCACCTTACCCATCCTCTTATGGGTAAGATTGTCGCCCTCAAAGAACGCAATTTTACCGAAGCTGACAAGTATGATTATGCTCCGTTCAACTTCGATGATGCCATGGATTCCTACGACAAGGTACTCGATATCGTAGGTGAGATTACCGGCAATATTATAGCTCCTAACGCTGAGTCTGTTGACCATCAGGGTCCTCAGGTAATCGACGGACGTGTTAAGTATGCCGATGCTACAGCCGAAAACCTTGATGCATGCCGTAAGGCCGGCCTGATGGGTATGGCTATGCCCCGTCGCTTCGGAGGTCTCAACTTCCCGATTACTCCCTATATCATGGCTGCCGATATCGTTAGCCGTGCGGATGCCGGATTTGAAAATCTCTGGGGACTTCAGGATTGTGCCGAAACAATCTATGAATTTGCCGATGAAGACCAGAAGAGCCGTTTCATAAGCCGTGTATGCGAGGGTGAGACCATGTCTATGGACCTTACCGAGCCTGACGCTGGCTCTGACCTCCAGTCGGTGATGCTCAAAGCCACTGAACAGCCCGATGGCACCTGGCGTCTGAATGGTGTGAAGCGTTTCATCACCAACGGTGACAGTGATATACATCTGGTGCTTGCACGTTCTGAGGATGGTACAAAGGATGGCCGCGGCCTGTCGATGTTCATCTATGACAAACGCGACGGTGGAGTCACCGTGCGTCGTATCGAGAACAAGATGGGTATCAAGGGTTCTCCTACCTGCGAGCTCGTTTATCGCAATGCAAAGGCTGAACTCTGCGGCTCGCGCAAACTTGGCCTGATTAAGTATGTGATGGCGCTCATGAACGGTGCCCGTCTCGGTATTGCAGCGCAGTCTGTAGGTATTTCAGAGGCTGCTTATCGTGAGGCTCTTTCTTATGCCCGCGATCGCAAGCAGTTCGGCAAGGCTATTATCGAATTCCCGGCGGTATACGAGATTCTTTCGGTAATGAAGGCAAAACTTGAGGCTTCACGCTCGCTGCTTTACGAGTGCTCCCGCTTTGTCGATATCTATAAGATTTACGATGATATTGCCAAAGAGCGCTCTCTTACTCCGGAAGAACGCAAGGAAGCAAAATACTATAGCAAATTTGCTGATGCATGTACCCCTCTCGTAAAGGGCCTTGGCAGTGAGTATGCCAATCAGAATGCATATGATGCTATTCAGATTCACGGCGGATCCGGCTTCATGAAGGATTATGCATGTGAGCGTATATATCGCGACGCACGCATCACCTCTATTTACGAGGGTACCACACAGCTCCAGGTTGTCGCCGCTATCCGCCACGTGACAACCGGCACTTACCTCAATCTCATCCGTACATATGAGGCTCAGGAAATCGGACATACCTATAAGCCGTTGCGCGACGAACTTGCCCGTCTTACCGCTACTTACGAGGAGTGTGTGAAGAAGGTGACTGAAGCTAACGATCCCGCATATCTTGATTTTATGGCACGTCGCCTTGTTGAGATGGCCGGTAACATAATTATGAGCCACTTGCTTATACTGGATGCATCTCGCAATGCCGAATTGTTTGATGCCAGCGCACGCGTTTACTTCAATCTTGCCCAGGCTGAAGTAATCAAGCATGCTGACTTCATCAATCGCTTCAATCCTGCCGAAACAGCTATATACAAGCAGGCATAAGGATATATATAATAAAATTGGATGGAGCACTGAATGGTTTGTTCGGTGCTCCATTCCTTTTAATGGGGGCTGAAAGTATTTGAGTAGACTAAGGTGCCTGTACTCATAGGACTGAATGATTTTATTCCCCGGTTTAATATATATGTGTAAAAAAGAATCAGCCATTTAGCATCTAAGGCTAAATGGCTGATTCTTTTTATGATATTTAGAGCTCTTATTTGATTCCTGCTGCTTTGGCATCATCGCGAGAGAAAGAGTAGGGGGCATCAGAGGGTGAAGTGCCTCTTGAGG
>NZ_JAIDKI010000219.1 GCF_029051885.1 Muribaculum sp. | reverse complement strand
CCTTCGTCACATGTCGAAAATCGTCTCAAGCTATACGACCCTGGCGGCAACATTTATTATTAAACAAGCTCTTAGATTAGTAGATTTGACGCAAATTTAAATGCGCCCGATTAATTTTCACTTAATCCTCGCCTACACGACAATTAAATCCATTACACCCGTGCAAAAAAATCACTGTTGGCCCCGCACACCGCTCTTTATAGTACGGAACGTCATTGTCACGGCATCGAATATCAGCAGCCGGCAATCAAGAAGATCGCCTGCATGCGAAAGATATTTTATCACCTCTGTAGCCTGTAGCGTGCCTATCACACCGACCACGGTATTCATCACCCCATTGACCGAGCAAGGCTGCTCCTGCGACGGAGGGCAGCATCCGAACCATGCGCGATAGTCGGCCCCTCCGGGGAGATAGGTGAATATCTGTCCGGCCATACGCTGCACAGCTCCATATACCATAGGCACACCAAGGGCCACACATGTGTCATTGACAAGAAGCCGTGTATTGAAATTGTCGGTACAGTCGACCACTATATCATAATCAGCCACAAGCGACGAAGCATTCTCGGGTGTAAGCATCTCTCGGACCTCCACTACCTCGACATGAGGATTTATCGCCCTCATCTTTCCGGCGGCACTTTCCACCTTGCTGCGTCCGATGTCGGAAGTGTGGTGTATAATCTGGCGCTGAAGGTTGCTAAGCGACACAGTGTCGGCATCGACTATGCCGATAGTCCCTACCCCTGCCGCCGCAAGATAGAGGCACACCGGAGAGCCAAGGCCTCCGGCTCCTACCACAAGCACACGCCCGCGCTCTATGGCGCGCTGTCCGGGCAGGTCAATTTCACACAAGGCGCGGTGACCGCTGTAACGCACCGCTATATCTTCATCAATGTCCTTATCCATTTTCAGTGACTTTACTTATCGCATTCTGCATGCGCCTGAGGCGCACTTCCGATGCCACCCTGTCATACGCCATTTTCCAGGCTATCGGCACCGCTACCCCGACCACCGTATACGCCACCCAGAAAAAATCGGAGGAAGCATGGTCGTGGATTACCATATGGCACCCTATCTGTCCGAAATCAAGACCGTACCACCATATCTTCACCAGGCTCACGAGCTTGAATGCGGATATATGGAATACGAACACACACATTGTCATCTCGCCGGCGGTGACAAGCATCCGGCGCAACAGATTGTCGCGGTTGTCGATATGACGTCCGAGCCAGCGCAGAAGCATGAATCCGAGTATTCCCGTCACAGGCAGAGTGGCTACGGTAAGCACCGTAGGAGTAAGCGTCATTCCGGTCCATTCCAGCCATGCCCCGGCTATCAGAAAAGCAACCACAGCGATGGCATGCCACCACGACATACACGGCAGCCGCGACTCAAGAGCCCGGAATATCACCCCGAAACTGAAGAAGAATATGCCCCATGTCTCGCGTATGCCACCCTGCACGACGGTGACGATACGCATGCCGCATCCTATCTTGAAAAGTGCGAAGGCAAGCGCGGCGGCGCATATCACCAACGACGCGCGTACCGCACCAATCCCGGGAAACAGCCGGCGCAGGAGCAACCGCAGCAACAGGTATCCCACCGATGTAATCAGCAGCGCTCTGAAAAACCAGAACGCTCCGGCCATGAACTCATCGTAGCCGGCCATGGAAAATATAATATGTACGAGCCTCTGAAAGAATGAATGCAGAGTGTAGGGATGTGTGACACCCCCCTTCCAGTTGCCGTAGGTCTCATTGAGTATGCCGAAATAAAACAATATGTTGTGGAGCACAAGAAACAGGAGCGCCCACTTTACAAACGGGAAATAAAGCCCCCTGACACGCTTCATGCAGAAACGCCATGGGTCATCGAGGCTCGACTGCGAAAAGAAATATCCTGCGGCTATAAAAAATACCGGCATATGGAAAAGATATATGAACCGCACAAGCATGTCGCCCCCCTCGGCATGGCCCGCAACCATAAGGATGATAGCCATTCCCTTTACAATCGACATGACGGCGTCACGGGGCCGGGGAGTATTAGCTGATGCAATCGAGTTTTCCATCTGATGGCCAAATTTAGCCATTTTTTTTGTAATTTTGCAACCTCCACTCCGACATATAACCAAGAGTAATAACAAATTTATGCTGAAATTTATCGGCTGCATGATGCAGCTTATCATATCCCCGGGCAAAGGATGGGTCGACGTGGCCGCAGTAGGCGAATCGCCGCAGCAGCTTGCCACATCGGGGTTCTACCCGTTGCTCGGCATTACCGCCTGCTCGGCATTCCTGCCCCGCATCTACGACAATAACCTCACTCTCCCGGTGCTCATAGAAAGCGCGGTGGTGACATTCGTGAGCTATTTTATCGCCTACTTTCTTGCATCAGCCCTGATGTCGGCCACTATAGGAAAGGTGTCGACCGACAATCCCGGCGACAAGAAGATAAACACATTCATCCTCTACAATCTGTCGATACTGGCCTTGATAACGCTGATACGCAACTGCCTGCCTATGGAACTGTCGCTCGTGCAGTTCATGCCGCTGTTCGTACTCGTAATCATGTGGGCCGGCCGTCAATATCTCAATATCGCAGAAGGCAACATTCCCTCGTTTCTGTTGCTCTGCGCTCTGTTTATCCTTCTGCCGCCCTATTTAGTAGGCTACATATTCAAGCTGCTTATGCCCATATGATTCCTTAGAAAGGGACAACAGAGACACTACAATCAACACACACGAAGACTGATAACATGAACAGTAAAGAAATCAACATAAAAAACCGTCGGGCAACCTACGACTACGCCATCACCGAGACTTTTACCGCGGGGATAGTGCTTACCGGCACCGAGATAAAATCGCTGCGCCAGGGGAAAGCAAGCCTTGTCGACACTTTCTGCCTTGTCGATAATGGAGAGGTATGGGTAAAGAATATGTATATAGCCGAATACTTCTACGGCACATACAACAACCACACCGAACGCCGCGACCGCAAGCTGCTGCTCAACCGCAAGGAGATAGCGCGTATGGAAAAATCGGGCAAAGAGGCCGGATTCACCATAGTGCCGCTGCGCCTGTTTATCAATGAGCGCGGTCTGGCCAAACTGGTGGTGGGAATAGCCCGCGGCAAGAAGGAATACGACAAGCGCCAGTCAATCAAAGAGCGCGAGGACAAGCGCGACATGGCCCGCATGATGCAGAAATAATGTAGCCGCGCCATGTGTTTTGCCGCAGCTCACGCCTAAAGCATTGTACCGTGGTCTGTGGCGGTAGCATTGTGCAGTCAATCACGACAAAAGATTTGCACAATCAAAAAAAACTACATACCTTTGCGCTATAATACCGGCTGCCTGAATGGTGGAATGGTAGACACGAGGGACTTAAAATCCCTTGGCCATAACGGCTGTGTGGGTTCGAGTCCCACTTCAGGTACCCTAAATCCCCTTAACTCATTGAGTTCAGGGGATTAATCATTTTAAGAGCTTGTTTAATAATAAATGTTGCCGTCAATAAGGTACATTCAACCGCTTGCAATGAAAATGCACCGAACCTCACGGCCCGGTGCATTCACACGGAATGATTACAGACTGATTAGATTTTTTCGTTTTTGACACAGTAAGTAGTTTGTTTTATTTTTCTTTTGTTCTCGTTTGTTTGTTATTTTATTATAGTTCACTAACTTTGCATATATACGCAACGAGCAAATTAAATCACGATGATTCCCAGCAACCCCAATCCACCAATGACACGCAAGGAAGTGAAGCACTTTCACGATGAAATGGCGCGTAAAATGAGCGGGAATTTCACACCCCGAGAGAGAGAATTATACCATCGAGCTAAAGAAACTTATGACACCTACATGAAAGCCAATGGCGGGAAAAACCCTTTTTTCGGTCTCTGATGTCATAATTTCTCCATTATCGGAGAGTGACATTGCATCGCTCTCCGATTTTTCATGCGGCTGCGCAGAAATTGACGATTTCTTTCATGATGAGGTACTCTTGTGTCGCAAGTACGGCTACCTTATCCCATACAAATGCGTCCTGAAAGAAAATGAGCAGACTATCGGCCTTTTTACACTCGCTAACGATATCCTTTCACTGGAGCATGAGGACAAAATAGATTTCCCGAATCTACCCTTTGAGTATTCATATATATTCAGCCGCCAGCCCTCATATCCGGCTATCAACATCGGACATCTTGCAGTCAGAAAGGATGTACAGTCAATGGGTATAGGATGTATTATTGTGGAGTTTGTAAGAGCTTCTTTCTCAATGATTAGGGTATCCGGTTGCCAGTTCATCACAGTCGATGCTCTCAATAATTATCGAACTATCAACTTCTATACTGATAAATTAGGATTTGAGTTTCAGACACTCTCTGACATGGGAAACCATACTCGCAGAATGTATCTTGACATATTCTCCCATCCCAACTAACACAAATAGTGGGCACTGATAGCCCGCTCTGCGCTTGGCTGACGCAGTACAGCCGACAGGCGCGACAAAAAAATTGACGGTGTGTCAGGTAGTCTGACACACCGTCGGTGTTATATTGAACCAATCAATAAAGACCTAAATCCAAGTGGATGACATCACTTCCATTCGTCGTGCTGCACGAGTTTGGAATTGGTGTTAATCTCGCCCTGAGGTATGGGCCATACTGTATCCTGAGCACCACGGGGATTCTGGTGGTTCAGTACACCGAAACCATTGCTACGGTCCTGCTGCATGCGGGTCTGGGCATTTGCAAATTCGCCCCAGCGGTAGAGGTCGGCAAAACGGAGGTCCTCGAAAGCGAGCTCTACGCGGCGCTCGTGGCGCACGATAGCACGGAGGTCGGCCTGAGAGAGGCTCTTGTTCTTGCCCTCTACATCACCCACCTTGGGCATGCCTACGCGCTGGCGCACCTGGTCGATGCAGTCGATAGCAGTAGTAGTGTCGGCACCCTTCTCGATAAGAGCCTCGGCATAGCTGAGAAGCACCTCGGCATAGCGGATAATGTAGTAGTCCATCGAGCCGTCGTATTCGTTCTGGGTATTTTCGGGGATGTACCACTTGAAGATATGCACTGTAGACGATGCTCCGCAGGTAGCGTAATATTTGCCGTTCCAAGTCATGCCGGGCACAAAGAGAGTGCCTTTGAGACGCGGGTCGCGGTTTTCCCACATACGCAGATCCTGGTTGGACTTCGAATACGGATTGCTACCGCCGGGGAGGAGTTCGGCCGGGAAGAGAGGAGACTCTGAGATGTGGAGACCGTCGGTGCAATAATATTCGTTGGCAAGGTTCATGGATGCTTCGATAGCATTCATCGGGGCTTTCCATGCGATGCCGAATGTCTGTCCCTCGCCAAGAGCCGGGCCCTTGTAGTGCACGCTCAGGAGCACTTCGTCGGCATTTTCATTGGCTTCGGTAAAGAGGTCGCGGAAGTTGGCATACAGGTCGGAGCCGTCGCCGGCCTTGAACAACTGAGCCTTGCCATAGACATTCTTGTAAGCGTCGATGGCGTCGTCATAACGCTGTGAGAAGAGGGCAATACGGCCAAGGATGGCGTATCCGGCCTCGCGGCTCATACGGCCGAAGCTCTGTGAACCCTTTGCAGGGAGGTTGGGGAGATTGGCTTTCAACTCGGCAATGATGGAGTTGACGATATCGGCCTTAGGTGTTTTGGCTACTTCGGCAGTCGCCATAGTAAGCGGTTCGGTGAAATAGGGCACATCGCGGAATACTGAAGTAAGGTTGCAGTATGCGAGCGCACGCAGAGCCATGGCCTCGGCACGGTATACATTCTTTACAGCGTCGGATGCCGCGATACGGTCGATATTGGCGGTCACCTCGTTGCATCGCTTGATGAGCTCGAAGTTGGCGTTCCAGTACATCGAGAAGCACTCGTCGTTGGTACCGGAAGTACACTCGCTGATTGAGCTTCCGAGCATCCAGTTGCCCCAGGTGTGGTCGCCGTTGTCGGTTGATGTCTCGCGCGAGAGGAAACCGAAGTTCCAGTTGTCGAGGTGGTCATTGTAGAGATTCATCGACTGCATAGCATCGTAGCAGGCGGTAAGCCCCATCAGAGCGTCGGCCTCGTTAGCCCAGAATGTGGATGAGGATGGCTGGTTGGGGTTGTCGACATTGAGGAAGTCATCGGAGCAAGAGGTCGACGTCATGGCCATGGCCGCAATGAGGGCCGAGCCAAAAATAGTCTTTATGTTTAAGATATTATGTTTCATGATTTGTTCCTTTCGAGATTAGAATTGAACATTAACGCCGAATGAATATGTCTTCATGCCGGGATGCACATCCTGACGGCTGTCGCCCGAGGTCTTTTCGGGATCCCAGTTCTTGAGGCTGGTGATTGTCCAGAGGTTGCCGCCCGAGAAGTAGAGACGGATGCTTGAGATACCTGCCTTGGCGAGCACGTGCTGGCGGAAAGTGTAGCCAACTTCGAGAGTCTTGAGACGCAGATAGCTTGCGTCCTCGAGCCAGAATGAAGAGTATCTGTCGTTGGCGGTGTTGCCGATACGGGGCATCGAGCCATTGGGATTTGTTTCAGACCAGCGGTCGAGGAAACGCTCGGTGAGGTTGCCACGGATATCGGAGGTAGTCTCCCAGCAGTAGCGCTCGATACCGCTTACACCCTGCCAGAAAGCAGATACGTCGAAGTTTTTCCATGTGGCTCCGAGGTTGAAGGCGTAGCTGTATTTGGGGAACGGATTACCGATAATCTTGAGGTCGGAGTCGTTGACATCGCCGTTGCCGTCGACATCCTCATACATGATATCGCCCGGCTGGGGGATAGAACCGTACTGTGTAACGACATTTCCGTCGGGGGTGAGGCGGTTGTTTACCTCATCCTGCGAACGGTAGATGCCGATAGCCTTGAGAGCGTAGTACGATCCGATAGGCTCGCCGATGCGGTTGATGGTACTGCCTGAGATGCGCTCCTGCTGTCCGCCCATCGCGAGGATTTCGTTTTTCACGTGAGAGATGCTGAATCCTACGTTCCATGTCCAGTCGCCGTAGGAGTCAAGATAGTTTACACTCCATTCGAGACCGCGGTTGCGCACGGAGCCTACATTCTGGTAAGGAGCGGAGAGATTGCCGAGGAAGATACCGGGCATTGCGAGCTGCATGAGGATGTCGGAGGTCTTCTTGTCAAACCAGTCAAGAGATGTTGACACACGGTTGTTCCAGAATCCGAGGTCGATACCAAGGTTCCATGTGCGTGTTGTCTCCCAGCGGATATCGTCGTTAGGCACAGATGTGGCTACCATACCGGCCTGCTTGTCGATGGCTTCGTTGAAGAAATAGTTGCCCGAGGCACCGAGGGTGGCGGTGTAGGGATAGTTGCCTATCTCCTGGTTGCCGAGCTTACCCCACGAGCCGCGAATCTTACCCATGTTGAGAATCTGCTGTATGTTGAAATTCTGGAAGAACTTCTCATTGGTGAACACCCAGCCGAGCGATACAGAGGGGAATGTGGCGTAGCGGTTCTTGGAGGGGAGGCGTGACGAGCCGTCGTGGCGCACGTTGAATTCCAGCATGTAGCGGTTGTCGTAGATGTAGTTGATACGTCCGAAGAACGACTGCAGGCGGTATCCCTGCGAGCTACCTCCGGCGGTAGGATTCTTTGTGCCGCCATCGAGCTCATAGATATTGTTGGTCGGGAAACCTGCCTTGGAGGCTTTGGTGCTGCGGTACTCCGAGCTGATGGCCGAGTGGCCGGCGAGGATGTTGATTTCGTGGGCACCGAAATGCTTGTTGTAGGTAAGGAGGTTTTCGATGGTCCAGGTAGCGTTGTTGTACCAGTAGTCGGTAAGCGAGTTCTCGGTGCTGCCGGCCTTGATAACCTTGCCGTCGGAATCGTAGCGCTCGCCTCCTGTAGGATTGAACGCCTTGGTGGTGTTCATGTCGAAGTTGTAGGCGAGGTTGAGCTGGTACTTGAGGCCATCGTATATGTCGAGAGCAGCCCAGGCCTTGCCGTTGAAGAACCACTTGTAGTTGTTGCGGTAGCCGTTGGTCATGCTCTCAAGCGGGTTCTTTATCTGCTCGGCGTTCAGACCGCTTGAAGTATTGGAGGCACCGTCGACATAACCGAAATGACCGTTGGAGTACATGGCGGGCACTGTGGGGCGTGTAAACCATGAGATGTAGCGCATGACACCGCCGGTACCAGCTACATCAATACAGGGAGCGGTAATCTTACTGCGCGAACCGAAGGCGTTCATGCCGAATGAGAAGCGCTTGTATTTTGTGTCGAGGTTAAGACGGAATCCGAGACGCTCCACGCCGGTCTGCATCATGATACCCTCCTGGTTGGAGTAGCTGAGCGACGCCATGTAGTTGCTTGTGCCGGAGCCACCTGACACGCCTACACGATGCTGCCACATGGGAGCGTTGCGGAGCACCTCGTCGAGCCAGTCGGTGTTGGCATAATGGTCGGGGTCGCTGCCGTCGCGCAGTTTCTGGAGGGCTGCGTCGTCGTATGTTGCATCACGGTTGGCATATGCCATGGCCTCGTTGCGGATAAGAGCCCAGTTGTAGGAGTCGACATAGTTGGGAAGGGTGCCGGGTGTCTGGAGGGTATAGCTGCCCTGGTAGTTCACGCTTACCTTCTCCGACTTCTGTCCGCGCTTGGTAGTGACAAGGATAACGCCATTGGCGGCACGCACACCATAGATTGCAGCAGATGCGGCATCCTTAAGTACCGATACACTCTCGATATCGGCAGCGGGGAGTTCCGACAGCTGCGAGAGGGCACACTCTACTCCGTCGATAAGGAGCATCGGGTTGTTGTTGCCGAAAGTGCCGATACCGCGGATACGGATTTCAGGGTTGTCGGCACCGGCCTGGGCGCCGCTTCCTGTCATCACAAGTCCGGGTACACGTCCCTGAAGGAGGGTTGCAGTGTTGGCCACGGGTATGTTTTCGATATCCTTGGAAGATACAGAGGCTACCGCGCCTGTAAGGTTGATTTTCTTTTGAGTGGCATAACCTACTACCACAGTCTCGTCGAGCATTGTGCTCGAGGGTTCGAGTACGACATTGAATGATGTACGGTCGCCTACGGGATAGGTTGCAGACGAATAGCCGATATAGCTTACCGTAATGCTCTGTTTCGGATCAGCATCAAGTCTGAATTCTCCATTTACGTCAGTAATCACGGTCACTTTCGTGCCCTTGATTTCAACTCTCGCGCCGATCAACGGCTCACCGTCAGGGTCGGTGACAGTTCCCTTCACCACGGCTCCTTGAGCTACAGTGACAGCGCAGACCATGGCGCTCATGGCCATCCCGCGGCGGAACTTACTGAAATAGTTCACACTCATAATGATTGGTAAATAACGGGCTTCCGCCTCCGTATGTACGGAGACAGTATTACCCAAGGTTAGAATAGATGGTTTGTGTTCTGCTAAAATTTAAGGTAAGAAACTCGTAATCCACATCATTTTACCGGCTCGTAGTAACGAACCCAGTCAATTTCCATCTCAACAGGCAAATCGGCAGGGTCTACCTCACCTACCCACTGTCCGCCAAGCTGCATGTCGATGAGCAGATACTGTGGTATGTAGAAGGGGAACTGACCTTCGGCACCGTCGTTGACCTTAGGATAGGTCAGCGTAGGCTCTCCATTGATCATGAATACAATTTTGTCGGGATACATCTCAACTCCGTATACGTTGAACTCATCACGATTGATGGGATATATGCCTGTCGACTGGGGATTGGCAGTGCGTCCGAGGTCGTAGGTATAATGGGAATGCACCGTCTGGTAAGCGCCATGATTGTTGTTGAGGCGCTCCATTATGTCGATTTCTCCGCCATTAGGCCACATATTGTTTTTGTGGTCGTAAGGGAGAAGCCATATGGCAGGCCATGCACCTTTGGCACCATGGAGCCTGGCACGAATCTCAAAACGCCCGGGGTCGAACGATTTTTTATCCTTGGTCCAGATGCCTCCGGTAAGATACGGGGCAGAATCTTTCGAGGTGTCGTCATTGACAATGCCTCGGAGCTTAAGCGTGCCGTCGCTTACCTCATAAAGGCGCGGATCGGGCGATTGGGTGTTCTGCCAGTCGGGAGTGCCTCGTGTACACTTGCTCCATGCGGTAGAGTCAATCTGCGTACCATCGAAATTCTCCTCCCAGGCAAGCCGCCACTTGGATTGGTCGGGGTTAGGGTAGTCGGATGCAAGCGCCATAATTGGCAGCGCCGAAATAACAAAAGATAATAAGCGGTTCATTTAGCAATAGTGATAGTTTGTTTTTATGGCATTAATTTGACGGAAACAAAGATATGATATTAATTTTTATTTTTCTTAACACCACAACTTTTTTTTAATATTATTTAACTATAATTATATCAAAATACTTCAATAATCACAAAAATACTATGGCATAGTTATTAATAACCCCAGATTACCTCCTATTAGTTACCTACCCCATAAGTCAATAGATATTGAAGTTACGATTACAAGAATTAACCAAATCTGTCTATATCGTGTGTGTCGTTTGCGTGATATCCCGCCTATCTCCATCCGGACTTCAAGTACCGATAATAATAGCTCCAGCCAATACATCCACAGATAAAAAAAGAGGCGTTGCGGCTGAAAACGCGTTTCGCCACAACGCCTCTACTTTACATAGATGTGGATTACTCGTCAAGACTGTCGGAACTCTTTTTGAGCTGACCGAGCAGATTGAACTTCAATTCCGTGCCGTCAGAAAGCCCGACGATATGTCCGCCTGACTTCTTGGTGATTCGGGTTATAGTGGCATCAGGATAGCTTGAAGCCACTTTTCTGCGGATATGTTTAGGCACGGGTTCATCGGGGACACTCTTCTTTTTGCAGTCGACGGATGTCCATTCTCCAGAATTGTTGAATTCTATCTTAGTGCCGTTTACCAGCTTTACGTCATAGTCAGTCTTCTTAAGCAGATGCTTGTCGACCTTAATCATAGACATTTTTGCCTTTGGAAAATAGGTGGTAATCATCTCCTGCGCCTTTACAGGAAGATTGTCACGGTCAAGAATCTAACCATATTTGAATATCAATGCATTGATACCGTATGGTGCAAATATGAAGGTTTAGAGCTTGTTTAATAATAAATGTTGCCGCCAGGGTCGTATAGCTTGAGACGATTTTCGACATGTGACGAAGGAGTGTACTTTATGTACACAACTGAGGAACAGGGCGAAAAGCGGCCAAGATATACGAAACAACCGGTAATTTTATAATTCCTCGCTCTCTCGCTGATTTTGAAATAAATGCAAAAATATATCAACGATATGAAACAAATTACCTCCAGTCGGTCAATCGCCGGCATCTTTCCGCCTGTTCTTCGGTCGTTATGGAACCCCATAACTCCCTCATCACAAGCGAAAATATACTCGACGATTGACCGCCCTGACGGTAACATTTATTATTAAACAAGCTCTTAAATTCATAAGAATGACATCAGTTACTTTGTCATTTCTTATCTCGGAAGGATGTTTGAAGCCCAGTCGGGAAGCTCATCAACATAGCGTTTCGCAAGCTCACCGTCGCTCAATCGGAACAAAAGCCGGGCTTCCGCGTCCTCAATTGAGTTGTCGTAGACATAGAGCCTGTCAACGTATGGAGCCAAAGCTATACAGTTTGCGATGGACTTGTCGTAGCGGGATATGATTTTGGGTATAGGCACATCGTGACCTCCATTCAGCACTCGGTTTGCTACTCGCTTCGCATTTATTGTCGGCGATTCAGTGGAAACGAAGAACAGACGGATAAAGAATCCGGCTTGCTTCGCTCTGAGAATGTAATCGACCTTATCTGCAGCAGACATCACAGTCTCAAAGATATGGCTCTTGCGTTCGGCAAGACATCTTTCCCTCCATTCATTGCAATAGTTGGCGGCTTTCAGTACAGATGCCTGATTGTTCCAGTCGCCGAATACATCGCGGGCGACATTGTCGGGATTGATATATTCCGAATCCTCCAACCACTCATGATGCAGAATCTTGGAGGTCACGGAAGTCTTGCCCGACCCATTGGGCCCGGCAATCACTATCAGCACCGGTCTGTGCTCACTTGCCGCCATTGCGAAGCCTGTTTAAGGTTTCTTCAACTCTTGCGCGAGCTTCATGCGAAGCTGCCTCAATACCGGCAACCACGCGCTCGGCAGCCCTGCGGGTGCTTTCGCGGGCATCCTCGGCCACCTCACGCATAATCTGTGCCATGCGTTCATCGCCCGGCTCCTCCATCGACGTAAGTCGATAACTATTCATCTCAGCTTCCGACATAATATAATCTTTTATTATTCAACGCCATCGACGTCCTCTATTATAGAGACATTGAAAGAAATCAACACATCTTCGTTAGTGTCTAATTATAACATTAACAAGAATTTATCGCTATGATTTCCGAGAACAAAATTACAGAAATTTTCTGTCTTGCAGATGACTTCTGCAAGTATTTTTCATCCTAACTCAAATCACCATCCTAATTCTCTTTCACAGCAAGGGATTCAGAGAATAATTCAGTCATTATGAAACTCCATAAATCCATGCTGCTTTCTATCACAGTATTCATCAAAGAAGTGCTGCCGGGGACATGTACAGGCGAACTCATGTTTCTGTATATATCGCGTGTGTCGTTTGTGTGATATCCCGCCTATCTCCATCCGGACTTCAAGTACCGATAATAATAGC
This sequence comes from Muribaculum sp., assembly GCF_029051885.1. Taxonomy (GTDB): domain Bacteria; phylum Bacteroidota; class Bacteroidia; order Bacteroidales; family Muribaculaceae; genus Muribaculum. Next base: position 81 of record NZ_JAIDKI010000219.1, on the reverse strand, counting down.
TCCTGCCAATACATCCACAGATAAAAAAAGAGGCGTTGCGGCTGAAAACGCGTTTCGCCACAACGCCTCTACTTTACATAG
>NZ_JAIDKI010000218.1 GCF_029051885.1 Muribaculum sp. | reverse complement strand
ATTATTATGCATATTTAACATGCCGGTACGGAGTGCGAGGGTGGGATGGTGATGTTGGTGGGTTGGGTTGGTGTAAAGTCGCCGGGCTACGCCGGGCATTCGGGGGGAGGGGGCCAACCCCACCCTGCGAACCGCTATGGCGGCTCTTGGGTGGGGCTAACGTTGTAGACACCGCTAAAGCGGCTATGCGCTAACGCGTGGAGTTGTGGATGTAGCCCGGGGCACGATGGGCCGGCGGGGTAGGGATGGTATGGGTTGGTGAGTAGGGTTGGTATGGAAGGGTTGCGATGGGATTTGTGGGATAGGAATGCGAGGTTGTATGGTATTTAACACGCCGGTAGGGAGGACTTCCCCGACGCATATGCCGTTATGTCAGGGCATGATGGAGAATGCGTCGGTCGAGATAATGAGGTCGGATATGGCGCGTGCCGAGCGGATGTTGGAAAGCATGGCGGGCGACACTGTCGCAGTGTCGCCGGCGAGCTCGCCGGTCATAGAGCTTATGGCGAACCGAGGCTTGGACGGGTCGAGTATACTGGTGCCCATACCTTTCCACCGGTAGGAGTCGAGCTTCATGAGGTTGAGCAGTGTCGGGTAGATGTCGGCCTGTCCGAGGATACCGTCGTATCGTCCCCCCACCGGGGAGTTGACTATAATCAGAGGGGTGTATTGTCCCGGCGATACGATTCCGCGTGCGTCGGGATTGGCGAGAATGGCGGCACGGTCCATTGCGAGCCCTTCGTGGTCGCCTGTAATCACTATCAGAGTGCGGTCGTAGTCGGGACGCGAGCGCAGATAGGAGAGGAGGGTGCCGATGGCGCTGTCGGTGTAATGTGCCATCATCATGTAGTCGCGCATGCGCTCGGGGAATCGGTCGGAGAATGCTACGGTGCGCAGGTTTTCAGGGAGTCGGAAGGGGTTGTGCCCGGAGTATGTCACAAACTGGATGAACGCGTTTTCGCCCTCGGGCCAGATTTCTGCGGCCTGCATTTTTTCGACTGCCTGGCGCATGAATGAGCCGTCGCTCAGCTTGGCGGGGTTGCCTACGAGCTCGTCGTTGCGCCATGATGAGCGGGTGAGCAGGGTGTCGATGCCGAATGCACGGGCAATCGGTTCCTGATTCCATACGATTGGCTTGTCGCACGTGAGTATGTAGGAGCGTGCTCCGTTTTTCTCGGCGAGTGCCTGATTGAGGGTGTAGTAGCGATTCTGGGGATAGCGCATCGAGTAGACGCTCGACTGCATCGGGAGCATGCCGGCATTGATGAGCAGCTGGCAGTCGATTGAGCGTCCGGCAGCCACTTGAGTCAGCACGTTGGGCGCATAGAGGGTAGAGGCTGTGTCGGCGATGAGTGAGTCAATCACGGGTGTAATCTCCACTCCGTCGATATTGCGGTCGATAACCCAGCTTTCGAGCGATTCACACAGGATAATCACCAGATTGTCGCGTGAGGGGATGGAGTCGGGGAGCGCCCTGTGGGGGCGACAGCTCTCCTTCTGCTGCATCCATGAGTCGATGCGAGCGCGTGCGGCGTCGTCGAGCGACCGAGAGTTGCCGCTGAGGATGTCGTACATGATTGATCCGCCTACGGTGTATATCGGAGTCGTGCAGGTGGTGTAGTAGCATGACTCCTGGAGGCGGGAATAGTGGGCACGGAATCCGCCTCGGCACATTGCCGCGATTGCTGCAAGGAGCGCTGCCACAAGGAGGCAGGCAAGGTAGCGCAGTGTAGAGCGTGGCGGGAAGCGTCGCGGCATGCGGCGTCCGATTATCCAGGCCGCTACCGAGGTAAGAGGAATCAGTATGTCGAGCCATCGCATGGAGTCGACCACACTGGCGGTGAAGTCGGAGAGATTGCCGGCGAGGAGGTAGCTGTCGAGAGGTATTGCCGTGAAATATGTGCGGCAATACATGAGGTTGGCCACGAGTACGCCGTCGGCCAGGAACAGAATCGTCACGGCTATCCAGAACCGTCGCGACAGCACATAGGGGAGTGCGAGCAGGAGCGCTCCGAGCAGGGCGTTGAGGTACAGGCCTATGTCGGACATTGCACGGAATGTGGTGCCTGTGCACCACACTACGTCGAACAGGATGAGCTTCAGGAATGCGGCGGCAACGAGCACTGACAGGCGCCCGCGCCACATGTCGGCCGGAAACAGCCGTGACAGGATTGTTTTCATCGTTTATTGGGGTCGAGATGGAGATAGGCGTGGACACAGCCTACAAACAGAGCTCCGCCCAGGATATTGCCGATGGTAACGGGTATGAGGTTGTCGATAATCATCTGAGAGACGGTGATTCCGGCACCTTCAAGCATTGCGGCGGGGATGAAAAACATGTTGGCTATGGAGTGTTCGTAGCCGAGGGCCACAAAGGCCATTACCGGGAGCCAGCATCCAAACATCTTCGCGCCCGAGCTTTTGGCGGAAAGTGCGAGCCATATGGCAAGACATACACACCAGTTGGCGCCTATGCCCCGGAGGAATGCGGTGAGCCAGGGGAGTGACACTTTGGCCTGCGCTACAGCGATTATAGCCGAATGGTAGGGCTCGGGCTTTAGCAGTCCGGTAAGATATACGAGCAGATACACGAAGAGAAGCGCGCCGACAAAGTTGCCGAGATATACGAGCGTCCAGTTTACGATTATGTCCCATGCCGAGCAGCGCTTCATAATCCACGAGGGCATAAGCATGGCGTTGTTGCCGGTAAACAGTTCGGCTCCGAGAACTACCACGAGTATCAGCCCTATCGGGAAGGCGGCTCCGCTCAGGAGCTTCTGCATAGCCGGGTTGGCGGCTGTGATTTCGGGGAATCCGAATCCGAGAATCACTGACAGCACTCCTCCGAAAGCGATATATACGCCGGCGAGTATGGTAAGAACAGCAAAACGGGCGTAAGTGCCGTTTCGGCCGGAGCTGAGGTCGGCCTTTGCCGCGCCGATGCCCGCTACTTTGTCGATAACTTCTTTAGGTGTATGTGTAGCCATTTAAACGGTTGACGGTTAAAGCTCTTCGAGCATTCGTTTCAGTACTACCTGGGCAGAAATCTCGCGGTTGGCCGCTTCGGGGATTACCAGAGAGCGCGGACCTTCGATTACGTCGTCGCTTACAATCATGTTGCGGCGAACGGGGAGACAGTGCATGAAGAAGGCGTTGTTGGTCAAAGCCATCTTTTCGGCAGTGATTGTCCAGGAACGGTCGGTAGACAGGACTTTTCCGTAGTCGGGGTCGGAGAATGCGCTCCAGTTTTTGGCATATACGAAGTCGGCTCCGGCGAGTGCCTTGTCCTGGTCGTATTCCACTCTGGCGTTGCCTACAAACCGGGGGTCAAGCTCGTAGCCACGCGGATGGGTTATCACGAAGTCGTAGTCGGTGGCGTTCATCCACTCGGCAAACGAGTTGGGCACAGCCTGCGGGAGCGCTTTGGGATGAGGTGCCCATGTCATCACCACTTTGGGGCGTTCGACGGTCTTATGCTCTTCGATTGTGATAAGGTCGGCAAACGACTGGAGGGGATGGCGTGTAGCCGCTTCCATTGAGAATACCGGGCGTCCGGAGTAGCGTATGAACTGGTTGATGACTTTCTCCTGATAGTCATCTTCTTTCGACTCGAAGCGTGCGAACGAGCGAACGCCGATTATGTCGCAGTAGCATCCCATTACCGGAATTGCTTCAAGGAGATGCTCGGGCTTGTCGCCATCCATGATGACTCCGCGTTCGGTCTCGAGCTTCCATGCGCCCTGGTTGACGTCGAGCACGATTACATTCATGCCGAGATTGAGGGCTGCTTTCTGGGTGGAGAGTCGCGTGCGGAGCGATGAGTTGAAGAAAATCATCATCAGCGTGCGGTTTTCTCCGAGATGTTTGTAGGCAAAGCGGTTGGCTTTTACTTCAAGGGCCTCGGCCACAGCGCGGTCAAGGGGACCTATATCTGCTACTGAAATGAAATTGCGCATAGTTTCTACTTTTTAGGTTATTTTTCTGATATTCAACAATAAAATGGCAGTCATATCATTTCGGATATGACCGACGGTGAAATCATCATATTCATGGGCCGCATGCCTATATGACTTCAATATGCAAAGATACAAAAAAAGCGTATGCCGCGGTGACGTTAGGAGCTTGTTTAAACATGTTCTAAGATTATTTCAACATTTATTTCAGAGAGATACCGCGGAGGGCGGGTATATGCACAAAATAAGCAGACGCGCCTTTTGACGGGCGCGCCTGCGGGGTTTAAAAATGGTAGTAGATGATATTTTAACCAGTTTCTTTATTCTTCAGACTGAGAGTCGGCATATGCCTTGAGGAGTTTTTCCTGAACGTCGGAGGGCACGAGCTCGTAGGAACTGAACTTCATGGTAAATGAAGAGCGTCCGCCGGTGATGGAGCTGAGTGCGGTAGAGTAGGATGACATCTCCTTAAGGGGTACACGTGCGGAAATCTTCTCGAATCCGTTTTCGCTGGCCATACCCATGATTATGGCACGGCGTCCCTGAAGGTCGCTCATCACGTCGCCCATGACATCGGCGGGAACGAATACGTCGACATCGTATACCGGCTCGAGAATCTTGGGGTTGGAGTTGCGGAAAGCCTCAGAGAAGGCGTTTCGTCCGGCCAGGCGGAATGATATTTCGTTGGAGTCAACGGGGTGCATCTTGCCGTCGTAGATACATACGCGCACGTCGCGGGCGTAGCTACCGGTAAGCGGGCCCTGTTCCATGCGGTCCATGAGACCCTTCACGATTGCAGGGATAAAGCGTGCGTCGATGGCTCCGCCGACAATACAGTTGCACACCACCAGCTTGCCGCCCCATTCGAGGGGTATCTCCTGGGTGTCGCGGACGTTCATCTTGAACTCCTGGTTGCCAAACTTGTAGGTGTCGGGCGCAGGCATTCCTTCGGTGTAAGGCTCGATAATCAGGTGTACCTCACCGAACTGTCCGGCACCACCCGACTGCTTCTTGTGGCGATAGTCGGCGCGTGCGGCCTTTGTGATAGTCTCACGGTAGGGTATGCGAGGCTCTTCGAATATGATAGGGAGCTTGTCGTTGTTTTCGACACGCCATTTGAGTGTGCGCAGGTGGAATTCGCCCTGTCCCGAGAGTATAGTCTGCTTGAGTTCTTTTGACTGCTGCACTTCCCAGGTGGGATCCTCTTCATGCATGCGTGTGAGGATTTCCGAGAGCTTTTCGGCGTCGGCCTCTGTGACGGGGCGTACGGCGCGCTGATATTTTGGTGCGGGATACTTTATGAAGTCGAAACGGTATTCACAGCCTTTTTCGTCGAGGGTGTTGCCGGTGCGGGCGTCTTTCAGTTTTACGGTGGCACCGATATCTCCGGCACATAGTTTGTCGACGGGAGTCTTTATCTGGCCGCATACACAGAACACCTGTGCGATGCGCTCTTTTGAGCCGCGGTCCATGTTGGTGAGGTCTACGCCGGGGGTGAGCGTTCCGCTCATGACCTTGAAGTAGCTGACTTCGCCGATATGGGGTTCGATAGTGGTCTTGAACATGAAGAGCGAGAGCGGACCGTCGGAGTCGGGTTTCACCTCTTCGCCTTCAGTGTCGACCGGTGCGGGCATATCCTCTACGAACGGCACAACATTGCCGAGGAATTCCATCATGCGGCGCACGCCCATGTCCTTGATGGCGCTGACGCAGAATACCGGGAATATGGAGCGGTCGACGAGTCCTTTGCGGATGCCTTCGCGCATCTCGTCCTCGGTGAGGTGGCCCTGGTCGAAGAATTTTTCCATGAGGGTCTCGTCGTTTTCGGCGGCAGCCTCGACGAGTTTCTGGTGGAGCTCCTGGGCGCGGTCGTGTTCTTCGGCCGGTATTTCCTCAATAGTGGGAACTCCGCCGTCGGGGCCCCAGGAGTATTTTTTCATAAGTAGCACGTCAATCATGGCGTTGAAGCCCGGGCCGACGTTGATGGGGTACTGGATGGGTGTCACCTTCGGGCCGAAAATTTCGGTCATCTGCTCGATTACGTTGTCGTAATCGGCTTTCTCTCCGTCGAGCTGGTTGAGGGCGAAGATAACGGGTTTCTTAAGAGTAGCGGTGGTGCGGAATATATTCTGAGTGCCTACTTCCACGCCATACTGCGCGTCGATGAGGATGACGCCGGTATCTGTTACGTTAAGGGCTGTGATGGCGTTTCCTACGAAGTCGTCGGCGCCCGGACAGTCGATTACATTGAGTTTCTTGCCAAGGAATTCGGCGTAAAAAATGGTAGAGAATACTGAGTAGCCATACTCTTTCTCCACCGGGAAATAGTCGCTGACGGTGTTGCCTGACTCGACATTGCCGCGACGTTTTATAACTCCACACTCGTAAAGCATTGCTTCGGCGAGTGTGGTTTTACCGGAGCCTTTGCTGCCAAGCAAGGCTATGTTTTTGATTTCGCTTGTCTTGTAAACCTTCATGTTATTAGAAGTTTATAGTGAGAAAAAGTAGTCTGTTGTCCATCCGGCGCCACTCTATGGCCTTGTGCCTGCGGGCAACGGTTGGCAAATTACAGAAAATATTTGAAAAACGCGTCATGAAGCAATATGTTACAAAACATAGCTAAATAACCGATTTTCCGTATTGTATCGACTACTATCTGAAAATATGGATAATGGATTTTCAGTAACAGTGAAATTAAGATTGCATACTGCAAAGGGAATGATTATATTTGCGGCTGTAATTATCTATCGCCTTCAATTGTGAAAGACCTTATTGAATAACTATAATAGTTGGGGGTAGATTTTTTCGACCGTGACACCTGATGGCACCGTAACTAAACATACATATATGTAAGGAATACATATATGAAATCAAAGCGGACATGTTAATCGCATGGTTGATATTAGCTATGATAGAGAATGAGGGTGCATTGTAATGCGATAATATGGACAATACAAAATTTGCATATTTCCTGAATGCGGTGCATTATTGCATTTGGCTTCATGAGATATGGATTGGCAATTTTATTCATAAACTGGTCTTTGGCAGTATACGTCTTTTTGCCAAGTATATGTGTTCAAGGAATTGTCAGGAGAGACTTTATGCTTATATGGCAATGCGTGAACAGCAACTATATGAGTTTAAGTATGATAAAAAGAAGGGGCTTTATATCGGGTTGTCGAAGTATGAGTTCGGCTACGTTTATTCGTGTTATCCGTGTTTCCTGTCATTCCTCATGTTTGGATTGATACTTAAAATCAATGGAGATATTACACCAATCGTAATGATTGGCACTCTTGCTGTGCCAATTGGTTTGGGATATATTCCGGCCTATAAAGCAGTCTTTTCAAGTGATCGCTACTTTGAATATTTCAAGGAATTTGAGAAAGAGAATAGGGATTGGCATCGTAAATGGGCGAGAATCACCACTGCGTTCTGTATTGGGGGAGTCTTGATTTTTTTATTGTCTATAGCTGCTGCATGGGCTATTCTATTGTGGTAACCGGTCATGTATGATATGATAGATAACAATCGGTTTTCATATTTCCTGAATGCGGTGCATTATTGCATTTGGCGAGGAGATATAAGGGTAGGACATGTGCTTCATAAAGTGATAGGAGGATTCCTGTTGGTTTTTGCCACGCTATTTCTTACCAAGAAGTATAAAGGACGTCTGTGTGCCCATTTGGCAAATCATGAGAAGGAAACACATGATTATTTTTATAATAAGAAAAGTGGTTTTCATATAAGATGGGCACATCATAGATATGGTATGTTTTATTTATGTTATTCAGTTTTTCCGTCATATGTGATTGCAGGCATCCTGCTTAGAAATTTTGTGGCAGTCATTAATCCGACGTTATTTATTATCATATCAATAATTCCGATAGTGGTGAGTTATATTCCAGCCTATAAGGCTGTGTTTACCGATAACCGCTACTTGAAGTATTTCAAGCAGTTTGAGAAGGAGGATAATAGATGGCATAAAAAATGGACATTAATAACATGGATATTCTGTGTCGGAGGGATAGTAATCGAAATTTTCGGTATAATTACAATGATGGCTATTGTAGTGGGTGGATACAGTAACATAGATGTACCATTCCTGCCGCATTGATTTAAGAAACTGTTTAAATTCAGATGATACAGATTCTAAGAGTAAAATAGAACACTATGAGAGGTGATCGATTTGCATATTTCCTGAATGCAATACTTTATTGTATTTGGCGAGGAGATATAAGGGTGCGCATTTTCTTTGATAAAATTATGGGAGGATTCCTGTTGGTTTTTGCAACAATCTTTCTTTCGAAGAAACACAAGGCTCGCTTGTATGCTCATGTAGCAAATCATGAAAAGGAAACATATGATTATTTCTATAATAAGAAAACCGGATTTCATATTCGTTGGGCGAGTTATAGGGCTATTTCTTTTTATTTATGTTATGTAGCTTGCATTGCATTTTTGTTGGAAGGGATATTGTATAAAACAGTTGGGCTAATAAGCTCTTCACTATTTGGTATGGTTTTGATAACTCCGATTTGGCTGTGCTACATGCCCGCCAATGAAGCTATTTTTGCCGATGACCGTTATTTGGAATATTTCAAGGAATTTGAAAAAATGGATAAATCGTGGCATAGGAAATGGGTAATAATCACTTGGGCATTCTGTGTCGGTGGTATATTGGCATTCTTTGGAGGTATAATTGCTTTGTTCGCTATCGCGATAGGATGGAATAATGTGCATCTGCCATTTTCGTCGCATTAACTTGTAAATGGGAAATTATGAGTGATGAACATTGAACATAATCTGAAATGCACGGCTTGTTGATAGTTGCGAGGTGATATAAAGAGCGGGGTTTGGTGGGGGGAATCCGGATTTGCCGTGATTTCCCGTCGCTGTATTGTTGACAAACATGTGGAGGGTTGATTGCCTGTAAGGAATAATTTGTTAACTTTACTGACCCCAAAACGTATTACGGCATGAAACTAACGCTCCCTCCACAGCTTGACACGACTCGCGCGGTAGTCGACGATGCGCGCAGTATTATAATAATAGGTGCGAACGGCTCCGGCAAGACGCGTTTTACCGAGCGGCTGGTTGCCGAGACCTCCGAGCAGATGCCGGTATTCCGCATCTCGGCCCTGACAGCTATTTACGGAGGTGCGGCGCCTGACACTCTCGAGGGGTCGGTCGATGTGCTGTATGAGAGCGCCACAGAGCGTTCGCCATTTATGCGCAGCGACCACCATACCCAGTTTGAGCGTGTGATGGCTCTGCTGCTGCTCGATGAGGTATTGCACCTGCTTTTGCACAAGCATTCGGGAGGCCGGATGGAGCCTACATGTCTTGACCGTGTGATCAGCGCTTGGCAGGAGGTGTTTCCCGACAGCCGTATTCTCAGGGAGAGCGGACGTCTGCTGTTCAGCCGCAAGGAGGATGAGGGCACATACTCACAGATGCGACTGTCGGACGGCGAGAAAGCCGTGCTTTACTCTTTCGGAGCCGCGGTGCTGGCGCCGGAGGATGCGGTGGTGTTTGTCGACAATCCCGGGATGTTTCTCCATCCCTCGATAATGGGGATGATATGGGACAAGGTGGAGGCGTTGCGCCCCGACTGCACATGGGTCTATACAACCCACGACGTGGAGTTTGTGGCTTCGCGCACCGGAGCATCCGCCGTGTGGGTGCGCGGATATGACGCCGAGGCCCAGCGCTGGAGCTATGTCGTGTTGCCCGCCGGGACTCCTCTTGACGACGAGATATATACTACTATAGTAGGCGCGCGCAAGCCGGTGCTCTTTATTGAGGGCGACGGCACCCACAGCATCGATGCCAAGCTCTATCCGCTGGTGTTTACCAACTATACTGTGCGCTCGCTGGGCAGCTGCAACAAGGTGATAGAGGCCACGCGCACGTTCAACGACCTGAATTCATTTCACCATCTCGACAGCCACGGTATCGTAGACCGTGACCGGCGCGATGCCCATGAGGTGGCTTATCTGCGCAAGAAGCGCATCTTTGTGCCAGATGTGGCGGAGATTGAAAATATACTGATGCTTGAGGATGTGGTAAGGGCCGTCGCCCGACATTTCCACCGCAATGATGACCGGGTGTTTGACCGTGTGCGCAAGTCGGTGATAAACATGTTTCGCGGCGAGCTCAAGCAGCAGGCGCTCATGCATACGCGCCATCGGGTGAAGCGCATGGTGGAATACCGCATTGACGGGCGTTTCCCGTCGATTGACAAACTTGAGCAGCATATGGCCGATCTGGTCAATGCCCTGCGTCCGCGCGACATATACAACGGGCTTGTGCGCGATTTCCGGGGGTATGCCGAAGGTGGCGACTATCAGTCGATACTCAGGGTATACAATCAGAAGTCGATGGTGGGACAGAGCAATGTGGCGGAGCTGTGCGGGCTGAAAAATCATGATGCGTATGTGGCCGCGATAATTGATATCCTGAGGAATGACTCGGCCGAGGCCGACCGTATACGCATAGCGGTGACAAGATGTTTCGGCATCACCGACGACGAGGCTTCGGCAAAACTGTCGGAAAACTCAATATCGGAAATCGACTGAGATGGTGTCTGCCCTACTGTAATCAGGACTTTCCTACGTAAACAAGCACTAAGAATATGACTCTGAAACCGTGGATTGAAGCCATGCGCCTGCGCACACTGCCCGTCTCGGCAGCCGGAGTGCTGACGGCGATAGGATATAATGTGGGCGACGGCACCTTTATGGCGGCGCCCGCAGTGTTGTGTCTGGTATTTGCCCTGCTGGCGCAGGTGGCCTCGAACTTTGCCAATGAATATTATGACTACCGTGACGGCCTTGACCGTGTGGGGCGCGACGGTCCGCGGCGCGGTGTGACCGAAGGGGATATCACACCGCGTGCGATGCTTTGCGCCACATATGCCACTCTCGGTATGGCTTGCTGTGTCGGGCTGTCATTGCTGTGGTGGGGCGGCTGGTGGCTGCTGCTTGCCGGTGTCGTCATAGCGATTGGCGCCATGGCATACAGTGCCGGGCCGTATCCGCTGTCGCGCCATGGGCTTGGCGAGGTGGCTGTAATCATCTTTTTCGGAGTCATACCGGTCAATCTTACGTATTATGTGCAGGCCGGCACTTTTGTGTGGCCTGTGGGTATGGCTTCTGTGGCCATCGGGCTTATGGGGGCCAATGTGCTGCTGGTAAATAATTATCGCGATGCCGACGACGATGCCGCAGTGGGAAAGCATACACTCGCTGTGATAATGGGGCGTGGATTCGCATACTCGCTGTATCTTATCGGCGGAGTGCTTGCCATGCTTCTGCTGCTTGACGCGATGGGCTCCCACCGATGGATTGCGTGGGCATATCTGGCGATTCACATGTCGCTGTGTATGATGTTGAAGCGGCGCACGGGCCGAGCCATCAATCCGTTGCTCGGCATGACGGCTGTGGCTATGCTTGCGGTGGCGCTTGCCTGGCTTGTGGCTGAAATCTGTAACAAGGGTGTGTGATTATGAGTGCGCGCGGAAAGAGCAAGTCGGGCATAAATGTTGCTACCGTAGTCATTCTGTCGGTGTTTCTTGCCGTTGGGATGGTGATGTTGCTCGTGCGTCTGCGCCGGGAGATTACGCCTCTTGAACTCAGCCGCGAGGAGTATCCTGTCACCGGCCTTGACCTCTCGGCCCATAACGGAGATATCGACTTCAGCCTTCTTGCCGCTGACTCGATTGATTTTGTGGTGCTGAAAGCAACAGAGGGGGCTACATTCAAAGACCCTAAATTCAACCATAATTATCTTGCCGCCCGCAAGGCCGGAATACAGAATATCGGTGCATACCACTTCTTTAAGTTCGGCACCGACGGAAAGATGCAGGGCATCAATCTGCTGAACTCTCTGGTAGGGAAGACTCTCGAGCTTCCCCTGGTGATAGACCTTGAGGAGTGGACCAATCCGAAAAGCATGCATACCGACTCTATTGTCATGCGCCTCCAGGATATGATAGACTATCTGGAGAGCAACGGGCATGCTGTGATGCTGTATACCAACAAAGACGGATATGAGCGTTTTGTGCGCGACCGTTTTACCGATTATCCGCTGTGGATATGTTCGTTTACCCGTCCGCCTCTGCCGGAAGATGCCGATACGGAGTGGTCGCTGTGGCAGTACAGCCACTGGGGATGGGTGAGTGCCACCGACACATCGGTCGACCTTAATACGTTCAACGGCACTCGCGAGCAATGGCGCCAGTGGCTTAAGTCGGTCAATTTCTGAAGTGGCGCGGAAGCATTGTATGCCGGATTGCCTGCGTTATGTTAATGAAAAGTGAAAATTATGTTAATTCGCAGGGCTGCATCCGCAGAGGATGCTAAAAGACTTTAAATGACCGGATGGCCGGTTGATTGCTGACGTTGATTTCAGTATCTTTGTGAAGAATGGAAAGAGAGGCAGTGCAATATGCGCAATGGACATGGCCTCTACTCACTAAAAATACCTTAATTTTAAATGAGCAATATCATACGGGTATCTCTCGCAGCAGTCATGATGCTTGTCGGTGTAATCTGCGCCGATGCGGTAGCTCCTCTGCGTGAAACTCTCGACCATAAAAACATAACCGCCGACTTTGCTTCCATAAATACATGGAAGCCCGAGTTGCCGTTGATTCACCCCATAGCCACAGATGATGCATACGAAGCCCCGGAGTATATCGCCGATATGCTGTCGTTTGCCGGCCAATATAAGGGTTTGCGTTACCGTCGTGGCGGCAAGACTCCGAAAGGATTTGATTGTTCGGGCTTTACCAGCTATGTATTCAGCCAGTTCGGTATGAAGCTGAATGCGTCGAGCTCATCGCAGTATACCCAGGGTGAGGCTGTCGATGGTCTGGATCTCCAGCCCGGCGACCTTGTGTTTTTCAGCGGACGCGCCGTGAGCAAGACAAGAGTGGGCCATGTGGGGCTTGTGACCGACGTAAATCCCGACGGCACATTCCGGTTTATCCACTCGTCCAACTCTCTTGGAGTCACAGTGTCGAAGAGCACCGAACCATATTACTCGCGCCGTTATATCGGTGCGCGCCGTGTAAGATAATTCAGGCCTGAGGGTCTTACAATAGAACGATTTGAAATATGTGGCACGGAATGGTTTCTGTGCCACATATTTTTAGACCACTTTTTTACGACCGTCTTATACTGTATCTATGTTGTTTTGAATGAGGTATGCGATGTTATGACCAACTTTTCTACCGATAGGGTTTGTGATTTTCGCCGATAATGTCTAATTTTGGCAATACACACAAATAAACCGAAGAAATGAAAAGACTATTCATCGCACTATGCATGGCCGCTGTTGCTATATTTGGCGGCTCTAGACTCAATGCGCAGACTATATTTGACACCGGAGTTCCTGAAAATCTGTTTCAGTTCGGAGTGCGTCTCGGCTTCAACACCTCCAATCTCACCAACAATTACGACAAGGTGATGAACGGCGTGGAGTGGACTGACAATCAGTGGTGCAGCGGATTAAATGCCGGCTTCGTGGTTGATATAAATTTCCGCAATTTTTTTGCCATCCAGCCCGGCGTATTTGTATACACGCGTAAAAACGATTATCATATGCTGTATACCGACGGACACAGTCTCGGCGCTATCAACGGCACTCAGAAGGCCAATTTCCTACAGATACCGATTCTCGCCTCGTTGCGTCTCGGTGTGCCTCAGCTGGTGCAGGTGCATCTCGACTGCGGACCATATTTCGCATGGGGATGGGGCGGCAGCAACAAGTATAAGAAGTATGACTCATCGACAGGAGTACTTGAGGTGACCAACGGCAGGCAGCCATATTTCGGCGACTCCACATTTGCCCTTTCCGACCGTTATGACTATGGCGTCAAATCAGGAGTCGGTGTCATGGCGATGGAGCATTTTTACGTTGGTGCCCATTATCAATACGGATTCCGCAATGTAATGAAAGCCAACGGACATAAAGGACACAACAAGATGTGGACTTTCTCGGTAGGCTACAATTTCTGAAAAAATACCTTACGATACGGCCTCTGACAACAGTGGCGTATTCGGCGGGCCTGACTGTGGCATCACTGTCAGGCCCGCCGAATTTGTGTTTATACAGGTGTATCGCAGTTAAAAACATCTAAAAACGGTATATAGAAATGTAAACTTCTAAAAATGCGTTGTCGTTTCAGCGGTAATGATTAATTTTACCATCTCTTAGCACGGGCCTCCGTGCTGAGCGGCTACGTTTTTTGCAATATACTGCATATACTTGGCAAATACTTCGTATCTTTGCAGTTTGAAAAATATAAATATATGAATAAGCGACTTGCTGCCTCATCACTTGCCGCACTTTCAATCGTGTTTGGGAGTGTGGTTGTGTCGTGCAACAGCGACGATGATACAAACGACTACGACATCGATACCGGATATACTCCGGAAACGATGTATTCAAGTACGGCTATAACGGCATTCAACCTCAAGGCCGATACAAAGGTGCTGGCCAATCTCGACTCGGTGTTCTTTACTATCGACCTGGAGGGCCAGAAGATATTTAATGCCGACTCTATGCCGCTGGGCACTGATGTACGTAAACTTGTGCCGGTAATCGGCACCGGCGGCTCGTCGAAAATCATGCTTAACTATACCGATATCGAGGGCAACGAAAAAGAGGAGGAGTACAACAGTACATCTCCCGATACGATATGTTTCAGCTCTCCGGTGAAGGTAACGGTGACATCGCTCAACGAGACATATTCACGTACATATACCATTACGGTAAATGTCCACAATCAGAAGCCTGACTCATTGTGCTGGGGCGATATGGCCTATTCGGCTCTTCCTGCCATCCGCGGAGCCAAGGACGCCGTGACAGTAGAGAAAGGCGGCATGGTATATTGCTACTCGACCGACGGCTCTGCATGGCAACGCGCCTCGACCGACAATCCTGCGACTCCTGTCGACAGCTGGGCACGCGAAAGTGTGAATTTCGGATTCACTCCGCGCCTGTCCACTCTTACCGCGACCGACGGCGATTACTATGTGCTGTCGGACAACGGCACTCTGTACAGCTCGGCCGACGGACTCTCGTGGTCATCCGCCGGAAAGGTATGGACATGGATTTATGGAGCATATGAATCGCGTGTGGTAGGTATTGCGCCCGATGCCGGCGGATATGTTCATGCCACATATCCCGAGCCTCAGGGCTATGTCGCATCCGAGGTCAGAGCCGACTTCCCTGTAGGCGGCACTACCCGCATGCTCACATACTCTTCCGAATGGAGCTCGGCTCCCCAGGGCATTATCGCCGGCGGCCATATCGCAAACGGCAATCTTACGAGTGCCGTCTGGGGATACGACGGTCAGGCATGGAATAAATTTGCCAACATGCCGCTGGATGCCGCGCTTGACGGAATGGCGATTTTCCCATACTATACTTTCAAGACCAATACCGTCAACTGGACTGTCACCAAGCAGTCGACTATTTTTGCAATGGGCGGCCGTAAGGCCGACGGGGCATTGTCGCGCGAGGTGTATATATCCCGTGACCTTGGTGTCAACTGGCATAAGGCCGACTCTCTGATGCAGTTGCCCGAGCAGATGGAATCGTTTGCAGGCGCCAGAGCTCTGGTGATTCCTACAGTGATGCATGCCCGTTCGGCTTCCGATAACGGTTGGGAAAGCGTGACACTCCGCAGTCTGCCGGCATGGTGTATGCTCGACGGATTCTTCGGTGGACGTGCGGTAGCTCCGATTACCCAGTGGGATTGCCCCTACATATATATATACGGAGGCGAGGATGCTGACGGCAATCTGCGCGATATCGTACTGCGCGGAGTCATCAACAGGTTTACTTACAAACCGCTCCAGTAAATAATCACTCTTCTCACCCACATTTTCACGCCTGACAATTCGGATATGCCTGACAAGAGGCCTCGACAGAACACAATAATACAGCTATTGCGCCGGCCGGTCATTTATGTGATGACTCTGGTGGCGCTTTGGTCGGTATGCTGTGTGAGCCGTGCCTCCGCCCAGGAGACCGCCTATAAGTTTGAACTGGGACCTGCTCTCGGCTTCAGTGGTTATCTCGGCGATGCCAATACCGGCAGCCTTTATGCCCATCCGGGGTTTGCAGGCGGAGCGATATTCCGGTATCTGGTGAGCCCGCGATGGAACATACGCGGCAACTTTACTGTAGCCACTCTCAGCGGCGACAGTTCCGACATGACCAATGTATATCCCGGCGGAGAGACCTATCGCTTCTCGTCGACCGTCTGCGACCTCGGTGCCCGTATCGATTTCAACTTCTTCAACTACGGTATCGGCGAGACATACCGCAAGATGCGGCGCTGGTCGCCTTACCTGACTCTGGGTATGGGTATGACGCTCGTTTCGTGTGAGGGCACGGCGGTGGCGTTCAATATACCTATGGGTGCCGGCGTGAGATATAAAATCAATCCCCGGCTCAATCTCGGAGTCGAGTGGTGTATGACCAAGGCGTTTACCGACAAGGTCGACGGCCCGGTGTTAAGTGACTTATACGGCATAAAAAGCTCTTTTGCAAAAAATACCGACTGGTATTCCACAGTCATGGTGTCGCTGACATTTGAGTTTGGCGAACGATGCAGAAGTTGCTATTATGTCGACTGAATATATTATTGACCAAGCAATGTGACCGTTATGTCATATAAAGATAAGATTGACCCCCAGCGGCTGCCGCGTCATGTGGCCGTGATAATGGATGGCAACGGCCGATGGGCCAAATCACACGGTCTCGACCGTTCGGAAGGACATGTCGAGGGTGTGAATACCGTAAGGAAAATCACCGAGATTGCCTCGGAGATAGGTATCGGCTATCTTACACTCTATACTTTCTCTACTGAAAACTGGAATCGTCCGCAGGCAGAGGTTGATGCCCTGATGAATCTTGTTGTAGTAGCCATAGAGAGGGAGACGGCCGATCTGATAAAGAACAATGTGCGCCTGACGATGATAGGCGACTTCTCGCGTATGCCTCAGTTTGCCTACACCCGTCTGTGCAAGTGTATCGACGATACATCCCATTGCACCGGTCTGACCCTGGTGCTGGCCATAAGCTACTCTTCGCGCTGGGAGATTACCGACGCCATGCGCCGGATAGCACGTGAGGTAGAGCAGGGCAATATGCGTCCGGATGAGATAACCCCCGATACCATATCCGCTCATATGGCCACATGCGACATGCCCGACCCGGATTTGCTGATACGTACCGGCGGCGACCATCGTGTAAGCAACTTCCTGCTGTGGCAGATTGCTTATTCGGAAATTACCGTCGTACCGACTTTCTGGCCGGATTTCTCCAAGGAGGACTTCTGCAAGGCGGTGGTCGACTATCAGAGCCGTGAGCGCCGTTTCGGCAAGACCTCTGAACAGGTAAGCGGCGACTCTCCGGAGTGACCGCATTAAGGCACCACACATTATACAATATCAAATATTTCACACGACACGACTTCTCCGAAAAAATAAAATCAGCTTATGCTTAACCGACTGCTGACAATCATCGCTCTGACTCTCCTTTCTGCAACTACGGTTGCCTCTGCTCAGGACTCTTCGGTCCTGACCGCACCGGTCGATACCGTCTACAACCCCAACATACTCTATACCGGCATGCCAAAAACTTATGAGATTGCCGGAATCGAGGTGACCGGTGTGCCCAATTATGAGGATTACATTGTAATCGGATACTCCGGGCTTAATGTCGGCGACCGTGTGGAGATACCCGGTCCTGATATTACAAATGCGGCAAAGCGCTTTGCACGCCAGGGCCTTTTCAGCACAATCAAGATTAAGGTGGCCAAGATGGCAGGCGACAAGGTGTGGCTTGAATTTGCCCTGAAGCCCCAGCCGAGAATCTCAGCCATCAATTATTACGGAGCAAGCAAGGGTGAGAAGAAAGACCTTGAAGAGCGCCTTCAGCTCATGAAGGGAAATCAGATTACCCAGAATATCGTAAACCGCGCCACCCAGATCATCAAAGGCTACTACAGTCAGAAGGGATTTGGCAACGCCGATGTGCGCATCGACCAGATTGAGGACCTGTCGGCTCCCAACGAGAATATCGTCAATATCCATATCGACAAGAACTCTAAGGTAAAGGTGCATAAGATATATATCG
>NZ_JAIDKI010000217.1 GCF_029051885.1 Muribaculum sp. | reverse complement strand
ACTCCCTCATCACAAGCGAAAATCTGCTCGACGATTAACCGCCCTGACGGTAACATTTATTATTAAACAAGCTCTAAGAGAATGTTTGAATTTATCTTTATGAAATCTTTAGAGGTCTTTCCGTACTGTTTCGAGCTTTCATTCAGTTATTATAGAACCCCATAATTCCTTCATTCAATCTCAAAACATTCTCAGAAATCCTCTCTAAATCTTAACATAAAGATAAATCCAAACATTCTCTAAAAGAATCTCTTAACCAGTTTATAAAATGATTCAAAAGGAGAGACGGCAACGGCAGAATCAACGTCCGAGAGTGGCGAGCAGTCTCTCTACGGCTGCTCGAGGCGACGGCTCTGAAGCAAGACATTTTATGAAGAGAGAGCCAACGATTGCACCCGAGGCATAGTCACATGCCATGCGAAATGAATCAGGATTGCTAATTCCAAATCCAATCATGCGCGGATGGACAAGATTCATTTCAGAAATCTCTCGGAAATACCGCTCCTGCATGCTGTCGAAACCATCGCGGAGACCGGTAGTCGACGCACTCGACACCATATAGATAAATCCGTCACACTCACGGTCGATAAGTCGTATACGCTCGGGTTCTGTCTCAGGAGTTATGAGCATTATCATAGGCAAATCGTACCTGAGGCAAAGTTTCTGAAACACATCTATATACTCATCAAATGGCAAGTCGGGGACTATTATGGCGTCAATACCGGCCTCCTTGCAGTCGCGGAATAGACGCTCTATGCCATAGCATATCATCGGGTTGAGATATCCCATTAGTACCAAAGGCATTTCGTCGCGCAACCGAGGCCTTACATCCTTTACCTGACGCAGAAGTGTGGATAGTGTCATGCCTTCCCTCAATGCTACGGCCGAGCTTTCCTGAATGACCGGGCCGTCGGCCATAGGGTCGGAAAAAGGCACACCGACCTCTACCATGTCGACCCCGGCGTCGCTTAGCGCAACAAGTGTCTCACCTGTCGATTCAAGCCGTGGATATCCGGCGGTTGTGAACACAGAGAGTAGTTCTCTCTTATTTTTCCCAAAAAGGCGTGTTATCCGATTCATATTCGTTGAATGAGCGTAGTGAAAGAATAAATTGTATGAGCGCACGGAGATTTTTTACTCCGGGTGCGATTTCAAAACGTGAATTAATATCTATGCCGGCCATCCCAGGACGCATGGCCGACACTACAGAGTCGACATCATCAGGGCCTATCCCACCACTGAGGAGATATGGCACATCAAGCACATACTTATCAAGCAAGGAGTGGTCAAACTTACAACCGGTGCCCCCATGCAGCGGGCTCTTGGTGTCAAACAAAAACATGTCGACACATCCCTCATACTCCGCAAGTACGGAGAAGTCGGCAGCTGTTGCAATACCTACCGCCTTAAATACAGTGAACCCTTGTCGACGGAGCGAACTACACATAGCCGGCGACTCATTGCCATGCAACTGTGCAATTTTTATGCCGTAGCGCCAGCATATGCCGACGACTTCATGCTCCTCGGAGTTGACAAACACCCCTACCGGGCGAACATGTCCGGGTAGAGAACGTACGACATCGGCATCAAGGTCTCCGACATAACGCGGTGATTCGGGATAGAATATGAATCCCATCATCATCGGGGTAAGTGCCGCTACATTACGTATGTTATCCGCTTCTTTCATTCCACATACCTTTATCATCATTTCGGCGTGGAGCGGCTGTCTGTTGTTGCATATCATTCTCAAATACCTTTTAAAAATTCATGTAAGGCGCCCACCGGATCGGATTCGCGCATAAATCTTTCGCCGACAAGAAATCCGGAATAGCCGTATCGTCGCAGATTCCTGATATCGACAAGACTGCCGATACCGCTCTCGGCAACAATCAAAGCACCGGGACAACGACGTGCCACCTCATCGCCCATACACATGGCATGTGATATATCGGTCGACATATCGGCAAGATTCCTCGAATTTACTCCAATCATATCGGTGTCGATTCCGGCAACTTTGTCAAGTTCGCCCGAGGCATGTATCTCTACGAGCGTCTCAAGTCCGACCGAGTGGGCATATTCTGTAAATTCGGCAAGCTCACAGTCGGTCAGCACCGATGCTATAAGCAGCACAGCCGACGCTCCGAGCATACGTGCCTCCAATATCTGACTGCGGCTTACTATGAATTCCTTGCGTAGAAGAGGCAATCGGCAACGCTCTGCTATCCGACTTGCTCTCGCCAGATCGGACGGCGCACCTCCGAAAAACGGAGTGTCGGTAAGCACACTGCATGCGGCGGCTCCTTCAGATGCATATCCTTCAACAGTGCGCTCGACATCGGCAGTAGCGTTGATGAGTCCGCGCGAGGGGCTACGTCGTTTGAACTCCGCTATTATACCGGTGCGATTATGTCTTATCGCCTCAGCCATAGATGGCACTGAAACATCGGGAGCTACAGATGCAATGGCCTGATAATATCCGGCAACGCGCAACGCCTCTACCTCGTGTCGCTTCGATTCTACTATTCGTTCGAGGATATTCATGCTTTATTGATATCTAAAAATTTGCGGAAACATTCTCCGGCACGACCGGAGAGTATCGACTCGCGGGCCTGCTCAACAGCATCGGCAAGCTCGACATTCGGTTCAAGCGTATGTATGGCAAAAGCGGCGTTAGCAAGCACACATTCGGTCTGAGCGCGTGATCCGTAGCCGGCAAGCACTCTATCAAAGACAGCCGCAGCATCCGCAACCGTGTCGCCGCCATACAGTTCGCCGGGCTCGACAACAGCAAATCCCAAATCGGAGGCACTGTACACACGCTCCCCCACGGAAGATGCGACCTTGAAAGGTGAAGTAAGCGAAATCTCATCGTACCCGTCAAGCGAATGTACCACAGTGCACTCAATCCCCTCATACTGCGAAATATAATGGTACATCCTCATCATCTTGAGCGAGTATACACCCAAAAGCTGATGGCGTGGCTGCATCGGATTGACCAACGGACCGAGCATATTGAAAAATGTGCGTATTCCGAGCTGCCGGCGTGCTACTGCCACACTCTTCAAAGCCGGACTGAACAACGGGGCATGGAGATAGCATACCCCCGACTCGTCAAGCGACCTGCGCAAAACAGACTCGTCGGTTGTAAACCGCACTCCATGATGCTCAAGCACACTCGATGCGCCGCTGACCGAGCTTGCCCCATAGTTGCCATGCTTGATGACACGTCGTCCGGTACCAGCCACGACAAAGCATGTGGCGGTAGATATGTTGAATGTGTTTTTCCCGTCGCCACCGGTGCCGACTATATCAATAGCATCTGTCCTGTCGAACTCGACAGGCAGACGACGCTCAAGGATAGCATCGCGAAAACCGATAAGCTCTTCAAGGGTAATGCTGCGCATCAGATATACTGTCATGAACGCTGCAAGCTGGCAGTCGTTGCACTTGCCATCGGCTATATCCAGCAGCACTCGGCGCGCCTCGTCGCGACTCAGCGACGCATGCTCCATAAGTTTGCCTAATATATTTTTCATTTCTTCTTCAATTCAGTGTGATATACAATCCGGGAAATATGTCATATACGGTGCTGACCATCCCAAAAATCATTTCATACCGCCGACGGGGACCTTACGGAGGAAATTTTCAATAATCCCCACGCCCAACGGAGTCATTATCGATTCAGGATGAAACTGTACGCCATGCACATCAAGAGTGCGATGCCGCAATCCCATAACCGTACCATCCAAGCTATATGCCGTCACTTCAAGATGCTCGGGAATCGATTCACCATCGACAGCCCACGAATGGTAACGCCCTGCAAGAAACTCAAGCGGCAGCCCATCGAATATATAATCGGAAGCCACGACTCGAATCATTGAACTAACCCCATGAAATACTTCCGGCATATTATATAACCGAGCACCAAAATGTGCGGCAATAGCCTGATGTCCGAGGCACACACCTAAGATTGGTTTTCTGTTGGCATAGCATTCAAGCAGCCTCGGGAGTATACCGGCTTCCGACGGTATTCCCGGACCGGGTGATATTATTATCTTGTCGAATGCATCAATCTCCGCGAGGGAAATCTCATCATTGCGTCTTACCTCGGCGTCATATCCGAGCGAACGGACTACATGGACTATATTGTATGTGAACGAATCATAGTTATCTAACATCAAAAGTCTCATACCCAAGCGATTTAATGGTGAAATCATATATTGAACGATTCGGCATATTTCACAGCCGCAGCAAGTGCTCCAAGTTTGTTTTCCGTCTCATGAAGCTCATTGTGCGGTATCGAACGTGCCACAATCCCCGCTCCTGCCTGTGAGTAGAGAGTACCGTTCATACTCAGAAAACTGCGTATCACAATGGCCTGGTTGAGTGAGCCGTCAAATCCAATCTGCCCTATACATCCTCCATAAACCACCCTTGAGTGCGGCTCCAGAGTATTGATAATCTCCATCGCCCGCACCTTTGGCGCTCCGCTCAGGGTGCCGGCAGGAAATGTGTCGGCAAACAGCGACAGCACATCAGTCTTGTCGGGAAGCGTAGCCTTGACACGCGAAACCATGTGTATCACATGGGAATAGTAGCGTATCTGACGCAGAAAGTCGATTTCGACACGTCCGCCTCCACGGCTCAGGTCATTTCGGGCAAGGTCGACGAGCATTATGTGTTCGGCGTTCTCCTTTTCATCCTCAAGCAGGGCATCGGCAAGCTCGCGGTCGCGGACATCATCACCCGTACGACGGAATGTACCGGCAATTGGATCGATATATGCCGTACCCTCCTGTACCCGGAGATGAGTCTCTGGCGATGAACCAAATATACGAAAGTCGCCAAAGTCGAAGTAAAACAGATAAGGCGATGGATTGACACAACGTAGTGCGCGGTACACATTGAAGTCATCCCCGATGTAATGCTGCTCGAATCTGCGCGACAATACCACCTGAAACACATCGCCACGCCGGGCATGGGCTATCCCTTGCTCTACCATACGGCAATAATCGTCATCGGATACGGAGGCATGAGGCTCGTCAACAGCATGGAACGGAAACTGAGGCACATTGTTGTCATGCAGCATTGCCACAATATTGTCGATGCCCGATGGGGTATCCGTAGAGTCGAGATGCTCAACTATTGTGATATGATTTTTATAGTGATTGAAGCATATTATGTAGCGGAAAAGTATATAGTACATGTCGGGCACCGCGCCAAATATCTCCTCTCTCGGCGATATATTCACTTTCTCGAAATACCTGACTGCATCGTAGGCAGTAAAGCCAAGCAGTCCGGGAGATGTGCCTCCTTTTATATTAATCGCAGTCACAAATGTACGCAACGAATCGACCACAGTGCGTCCCGATACCCCCCTAAGAGAGCTAACCGTGCCATCGGGGAATTTCATGGAGACAGCGCCTCCTGCATCGACACGAAACGAGGCAATAGGCTCAATGCCTACATAACTCATTGCATTCTGAGTGGTATGATAGTCGGAACTTTCAAGGAGAGCCGATTCGGGATAAAGATCGCGTAGCCGGAGATATACAGCCACAGGAGTCTGCAAATCGGCAGATATGGTGCGGGAGTTGATATATAGATTCATAATTTCCTTATTTTTAGAGCTTGTTTAATAATAAATGTTACCGTCAGGGCGGTCAATCGTCGAGCAGATTTTCGCTTGTGATGAGGGA
>NZ_JAIDKI010000216.1 GCF_029051885.1 Muribaculum sp. | reverse complement strand
CCGCGAGGCTTTCGATGGATTTGACCGCGACACAATCCTTGCTTACGACGAAAAAAAGATTGATGAGCTTATGTCCCCTGCCGGAATCATTCGCAATAGAGCAAAAATCACGGCAGCGATATCTAACACTTCAGTTTTCAAGTCTAGTCAGGAAGAATCTGGTTCGTTTGATGCTTATCTTTCAGGCTTGTGTCTCAAAGAGCCTATTTTCGACCATATGTCCACAACTTCCACAATTTCAGATGCCCTGTCAGCCGACCTGCGTAAAAGGGGCATGAAGTTTGTAGGCTCTACCACAATCCACGCCTTCCTTCAGTCCATCGGAGTATTTAACTCTCACGAACCCGACTGTTTCCTATATCATAAAAATTCCGGCCATGATAGAACAAATTGAAATCTCTTTGCATCCGCAGCCACGGGGCATACATCTGGTGACGGTGGAAATCATGAGAAACTTGCCTGATTTGCCGCGAAAAGGATTGCTGAATCTACTGATAAAGCATACCTCGGCGGCCTTAGCCCTAAATGAAAATGCCGACCCTGATGTCCGCCGGGATCTTGCGGCGATTTTCAACCGGCTCGTCCCGGAAAACGCTCCCTATTACCTCCATACAGATGAAGGCACGGATGATATGCCCTCACATGCCAAATCGGTCATTGTCGGATCATCACTGACTATTCCGATTACCAACGGGCAGTTAAACCTAGGTACATGGCAAGGTGTTTATTTATGTGAGTTCCGCAACTATGGCGGTGCTCGCAAAATTGTCGCAACCATAATTGGAGAATGACCCAATGCCCTCATTCAGACCTCGCAAGCCATATAAGATAGGGTTAATCACCACATTCCGCTGTAATGCGGCATGTGAGAACTGTTGTTTCGGATGTCGTCCGGAGCGCGGACGAACCATGACCATTGACGAGATGAAACATTATGTCGATATTTGCATGGACGCTTATCCTGATTCAATCAAATATCTTGATTTAACCGGTGGTGAGTGCTTTCTGCTCGGAAATGATCTGGATGAAATCGTAAGATATGGCAAAGAAAGAGGATTGTCGGTAGCACTTGTGTCAAACGGATACTGGGGCAAATCATATTCCTCGGCTTTGGAAAGAATTCTTAAACTGAAGGCTGCCGGACTTAAGGATATCGCCTTCTCCGTAGGAGATGACCATCAGCATATACTTCCATTGAAAGGCTGCCGTAACGCCGCAGTCGCCTCTGCCCGGGCAGGATATAAAGTGGAATTCCGTATGGAAACTAAATTATGGGAATGTTCGGTATATGAGAAGCTTAAAGAGGATTCAGCATTCATGAGATTGGTCAATGCCGGAAAAATCGACATAGTATTCTGGAAATGGCAAGAGTTTAATAATAACATTCGGCATGGTCGCGGTTACCCATGCCATTGGAGGCCGTATGAGGAAAGCAAACCATGTAATCTATTGTTCAACACCATAGAGATTACCCCTTATGGCGATGTTCTTGCGTGTTGCGGCATAGGCAACACCAGAAATCCACACATGCGACTGGGCAATGTCTGGAAAGAACCGGTAAAGACAATTTATGAACGGACTTACGAGGATATTTTGAAAATATGGATAGGCAAAGAGGGCGCACAGGCCATTCTGCAATATGTCCATGACAATTCAGATATAAAATTCCACCAAAGCGGTAACGGATGTGAGTCGTGTATGGAGATTTTTGAGAATCCTAAAATCATCCCTTTCCTTCGTGAACATTACGACGACTGGGCAAACAAAATCTATTTCTACTGATGTATAAAGACAGACAAAACAAGATTCCACAGCCACGCACAATCGCCCGGCATTACGCAGAGGGCAAGTATTGCGACTACCCGACGGATATTGTTTTGTCGGCGGTGAATTCATACGATTATGAATATAACCCCACTGCCATTCCGATAAAGCTGGGATTCATACAGATATTTAATGCAAATTACAGAGCTTTCCTTTATCTGAGTGAACATAACACGCCGGACGAGGTTGCTGCATTTCTTGATAATCCCAATGGATTCATGGAAAAAGTCGGTGTTGAACTCGGCACTCCCTTCGATGATGTCGCTCCAAAGATTTTTGTGGCTATGGTTGAGAAAGATATGCTGGAAGCAATGAGAAATCCAGACACATCAGCCGTGTGCCATCTCATTCATTCTACAGATGGAGGCTCTTGGCCCATGCGACATCCTGAGCGTTTTCCAAAAGAATATATGAAAAGGTTCACCTATGCAACTTTACGGAACATACCATATCTTTTGGAGGATAAAATTTTTGAAGCCAAAGGGTTCAATAATGAGATGTCTATAAATATTCTGTTTATAAGAGACCATTTCTCGGAAAAATAACCGATTTAATGTATGTCGTATCCCCCCCCGAACTAAGCTCAGTTATAGACATATTATCCTCAAAATATTATGGCAAGGCACCCGATTTTGTCGGGTGCCTTTGCTATTGTAAGGAAATTTGATTAAATTTGCATCAAAACTAAATTTGTTGAAATGAAAGACCTAAATCGACTCAAAATAGTTCTATGCGAGAAGAAGAAGACAAGCAAGTGGCTCTCCGAGGAGCTTGGGAAGAACGTTGCAACGGTATCTAAATGGTGTACCAACACTATCCAGCCCGACCTTCCAACGCTTAACCGGATAGCCGAATTATTGGACGTTGATATAAAAGATCTGATTCAAAGCACTAAGCAATCATGAATAAGCAGCAACTCGCTTCTAAAATATGGGCATCCGCCAATAAGATGCGCTCGAAGATTGAGGCTAACGAATATAAGGACTATATTCTTGGCTTTATCTTCTATAAATTCATATCCGATAAACTTGTAGAACTTCTCCGGGCTGAAGGTTGGTCAGAGGCTGACATGAAGCAGTATCTCGTGGAGGAGAACGAGGAAATGGTCAAATACTGTCAGGACAAACGTGGCTATTTCATTGCCTACAACGATTTGTTTTCGACGTGGATTAACCCACTTCGTGAATCACCCTTTACCGTCGGTGATGTACGCGACGCCCTCAACCGCTTTGCCCGTCTCATCAAGCCCACTTATTCGAGAGTCTATGCAGGTATCTTCGATACTCTGCAAAACGGTCTTTCAAAACTTGGTGAAAACACCGGTTCGCAGACGAAATCAATTGTAAATCTGCTTGACCTTATAAAAGACATCCCCACTGACGGCTCACAGGACTACGATGTCTTGGGGTTCATTTACGAGTATCTTATCTCCAACTTCGCCGCCAATGCCGGAAAGAAAGCCGGAGAATTCTATACGCCTCATGAAGTGGCGTTGATGATGTCGGAGATTGTGGCACATCATCTTCGCAATGCCGATGAAATCAAAATCTACGACCCCACATCTGGCTCAGGTTCTCTGCTTCTGAATATCGGTCGTAGCGTAGGCAAATTTATCGAGGACAAAAACAAGATTGTCTATTATGCGCAAGAGTTGAAGGAAGCCACCTACAACCTTACCCGCATGAATCTGGTGATGCGTGGCATTCTGCCCGACAACATCATAGTGCGCAACGGCGACACTCTTGAAGAAGACTGGCCGTGGTTCGATGACAGCGACCCAACATCAACCTACGACCCATTGTACTGCGATGCCGTGGTCAGCAATCCGCCTTATTCACAGGAGTGGTCTCCGAAAGAAGAATCAAAAACCGACCCTCGTTATAAGAACTATGGCGTTGCTCCACAAGGTACAGCCGACTTCGCTTTCCTGCTCCATGACCTGTATCATGTTAAGCCCGGCGGCATTATGACTATCGTATTGCCCCACGGTGTTCTTTTCAGAGGTGGCAGCGAGGAAGAAATCCGAAAGAACCTTATCGAGCGCAACAATATAGACGCAATCATAGGTCTGCCAGCCAATATCTTCTTTGGAACCGGCATACCCACCATTGTCATGGTGCTGAAACAGAAACGAGACCGTGACGATATTCTGATTGTGGATGCCTCAAAGGGCTTCCAGAAGGTTGGCAAAAACAATCAGCTCCGGGCCCGCGACATCCGTAAGATTGTGGATGCAGTCACGGAGCGTAGAGAGATACCCAAGTTCTCTCGGCTTATCACCCGTGATGAAGTACGCGAAAACGGTTACAACCTCAATATCCCCCGATATGTAAATTCCGCTGACGCAGATGAGCAATGGGATATTTATGCCACCATGTTCGGCGGTGTTCCCAATTCAGAGATTGACGCATTGGCTGATGTGTGGACTGCATTCCCCTCACTCCGCTCACAGATATTCGAGCAGATGGATGAGAAGTATTCGCGCCTCCGTCAGATTGATATTGACAACACCGTTAACAGCAACGGTGAGTTTGCCGAGTTCCTGAGCCGCTATAACGCCATGCTCAAGGAGATGCCGGTTCTTCAGTACAACAACATCTTCGCAGAGTACAGCACCGTCAATGCCACCCGCAAACTCCGTGAGGTTGCAAACGACCTGTTTGAGCGTATAAAACCGTTTGAGCCGCTTATTGACAGCTATGCGGCATATCAGTTGCTCGAAGACCACTGGCGTGACATTTCCGGCGACCTTGAAATCCTCCAGTCCGAGGGACTTCATGCAGCCCGCATCTACGAGCCGAAGTATGAGATAAAGAAAAAGGACGGCAAGGACGTTGAAGTTCAGGTAGGTTATATCGGCCGTGTCCTTCCGCTTGAAATCGTTCAGGAATATATGTTGCCTGACAAAATCGGTCAACTTGATACAATGAGAAATGACCTTGTCAGGATTCAGTCCGACATTCAGGAAATTCTCGGTATTGTTCAGGAAGACGAGGGCGTTGCCGCCAATAACCCCGATTGGCTTAAAGATGATATGTCGGCATTTGTCCCCAAAGACCTTAAAACCGAGTGCAAGGCTATAAAGTCGAAACACGGCAAAGAGAAGATTGACCTCGAATCGCTAGACGGGCGACTTATCGAGGCTGATAGGCTTCTCGACCTCGAAAAGAAACAGAAGAAGGCTATCTCTCAGTATGAGGACGAGATACTCCACGATACGTTCAAGGTCATGGAATCTCTTTCAGATGACGATGTTTTCGCGCTTCTTCATGCCAAGCACATTGTCCGTCTTGAAAAGTCTCTCGCCGACCTGCCTATGCAATGGGAACGTGGTTTTGTCTCTTCGGTCAAGAGTCTGGCTAACAAGTACGGTGAGACTCTCGTTGACATCGATCGCAAGATTTCCGACTCGGAGCAGTCACTCGCTTCTCTCATTGATAATCTCACAGGCTCCGACCATGATATGGCCGGACTCCGTGAGTTCCAAAAACTTCTTCGCCATGAGTAAGATTATTCGACATAATACCCCAGCACTCGCTCCGGAGGTTATTGAACCTCTATACAATCGAGCTTCCTCCATCATTGAAGGGGCCCGTGACCGTGCATATCGTCAGGTCAACGAGAGCCTTGTGCGTCGCAACTGGGAGTTGGGTCAGATTATAGCCGAAGAAGAACTTAACGGCGAAGACCGCGCACAATATGGAGCATCGGTAATCAAGGAGCTTTCCAAACGCCTCACCGCCACATACGGCAAGGGTTTTACCAAAACGAATCTTTATGGCTATGTCAATTTCTACAAGATGTTTCCGCAGATTTTCCACGCACTGAGTGGAAAATCATCAAACCTACTTTCTTGGACTCATTACCGCACTCTCATTCAAGAGCTTAACAAAGAAGCCAGACAATGGTATGAAGCTGAAGCAGCATCACAGAATTGGAGTGTACGCACTCTTCAGCGTAATATAAGTTCTCAATACTACCACCGTCTGCTTGCGTCACAACGCAAAGACCTTGTAGAGAAAGAGATGTTACAGCTCACGGCTTCGTTACAGTCGCCCGACCCGGCGGAGTTCATAAAGAATCCTGTAATCGGGGAATTCCTCGGTTTCACAGCCGATTCATCATTCCGGGAGTCGGAACTGGAACAGTCGATAATCGACAACCTTGAAAGGTTCCTTCTGGAGATGGGCAAAGGCTTTGCTTTTGTAGCCCGACAGCAGCATATCCATACCGCAAAACGGGATTATTACATAGACCTCGTGTTTTATAACTATATCCTTAAATGTTTCGTTTTGATAGACTTAAAGACATCGAAGGTGGAACATCAGGATGTAGGACAGATGGATATGTATATCCGGATGTATGACGAATTAAAACGAGCCAAAGATGATAATCCCACCATCGGAATACTCCTGTGCGACGACACTGACGAGGACATCGCACGGTATTCGGTTCTGCACGACAACAACCACATGTTTGCGTCGAAGTATATGACCTATATGCCGTCGCCCGAACAGCTCCGCGCCGAAATAGAGCGTCAAAAAGAGATTTTTTACCTCAAAGAACAGTCAGAAGATGAAGAATAAATCTCTTACCCCAAAGATACGCTTCAAAGGCTACGATGACGAGTGGCAGCAAGCCAAAGTAAGAGATGTTTTTACTTTGGGCAACGGCTATACTCCATCTAAGGCAAACCCCGCATTTTGGACTAATGGCACAATTCCTTGGTTCAGAATGGAGGATATTCGTGAAAATGGTCGTGTATTGGCGGATTCCATTCAACACGTCACCCCTGAGGCGGTGAAATCCTCTGGACTATTCCCTGCCGGGAGCATTATTGTCTCGACAACCGCCACGATCGGAGAGCACGCTCTCCTAATTGCTGATTCGCTTGCGAATCAGCGATTTACGGTTTTCCAAACCGTAAATCGCTGGTCTTGGCTGAAAGCCAAGTATTTACTATACCGTTTTTACGGTCTCGGAGACTGGTGCAGAAAGAATGTCAATGCCGGAGGTCTCGCCGCCGTAAGCATCACAGACCTTCAGAAATATGACATAGACTTCCCATCAACAGCGGAGGAACGAGATTCTATTGCCGACTATTTCGACAACATAGATAAATTGTTGGTCGATACCGAGCGAGAGATAACCCGATTGGAGAAGATGAAACAAGCTTCCCTGCAAAAGATGTTCCCTCGCCCCGGAGAAACTACTCCCGAAATTCGTTTCAATGGCTTTACTGAGCAGTGGAAGTTGATTCAATTAAGACATATATGTGAGTCTTTTAAGTATGGTCTGAATGCACCGGCAAAGAAATTTGATGGGATACATAAATATTTAAGGATTACCGATATAGATGATACAACTCATCAATTCAATCAAGCAGACCTTACTTCTCCTGATGCTGGGCCATTGACAGAAGAATACAGGTTACATCTAAATGATATTGTTTTTGCCCGAACAGGAGCAAGTGTGGGGAAAACATATCTGTATGATGAGAAAGATGGAGATGTATATTGGGCAGGGTTTCTTATTTGTGCTCATGTCTCAAATGAGTTCGACTCGTCTTTTATTTTCTACATTACTACTACCCGAATGTATTGGGATTATATTGCCATATCTTCTCAGCGTTCAGGACAACCCGGAGTTAATGCCGAACAATATGCAGAGTTTTCATTCTATGTTCCAACATTACCCGAACAAAAGAGAATAGGCGAATATTTCCGTAATCTCGATGCGATAATCTCTGCCAAGCGCAAGAAACTCGAAAAACTCCAGAACCTCAAACAGTCTTGTCTTGACAAGATGTTTGTAAATACCACTGTCCAATGAGCCAATCTAATTTCGATAGTGAACCCAAATTTGAAGCCGCACTGATTGAGAAACTACAAACACGCGGCTGGGAGAAGGATGTACTCCGTTATCCAACGGAGCGCCAGCTTATACAGAATTGGGCTGATATTCTCTTTGAGAACAACCGCCATCGTGACCATCTTGGTGACTATCCGTTAACTGATACAGAGATGCAGCAGATTATTGACCACATCAATAACCTGCGTACCCCGCTTGCCATAAACAAGTTTATCAACGGTGTTGAAACCGCTATCAAGCGTGACAATCCCGATGATACGGAGCATTACGGCAAGGAGGTCACTGTAAAGATTTACGATCCTCAGGAGATTGCCGCCGGGCAGAGCCGATACCAAATAGTGCAACAGCCACAATTCCCCACCGCCTCGCCGATACTCAACAATCGCCGTGGCGACTTGATGTTGCTTATCAACGGTATGCCGGTGGTGCATATCGAGTTGAAAAAATCGGGCATCCCTGTCAGTCAGGCAACCAATCAGATAGAGAAGTATGCGCATGAGGGCATCTTCTCGCAGGGACTTTTCTCGATGGTGCAAATCTTCGTGGCGATGACACCCGAAGAGACCCTTTACTTTGCCAATCCGGGTCCAGACGGTAAGTTCAA
>NZ_JAIDKI010000215.1 GCF_029051885.1 Muribaculum sp. | reverse complement strand
CTCCACCCAACCCAAATCATTACACAATGAACCGCATATATAAAGGTATCTTCACGCTGTCGACCGCCGTAACATCGGTAGCCGCCATAACAGGCTGCTCCGACGATTTCGAAAACGACCTGCGCACATCGGGCAACGTGATTTTCAATATCGACGCGCCCGCACAATGGACCGGCGGCAACGACGACAGCGACGGCACCGACACCTCACGCTGCATATCGATCGACGCGACCGACACCGACGGCGACACTCCTTTATATCTGCACACATTCGAAGCCGACAACCACGCCACAGCCCCCGCCAAGTCGAGAGGCGCACTCGCCAAGTCGGTATCATCATTCTCCCTAAGCGCCATATGCTACCCCGGAGAATACCCCGCCAACGAAGCCGATGTGACATGGACTCCCGACTTCGCCTACAACCTCACCTACACCGTCAGCGGCTCCACTGCCGCCGGAACCACCCTGCAATGGCCCGCAGGCGGAAAAGTCCGCTTCTTTGCCTTTGCCCCTATCGCCGACAATTCTCAATCGGACGCAGCCGATGCATTCACCCTCTCATCCTCCACACAGCCCGGCTCGCCGAAAATCACATATACCGTACCCACCGACGTCAAGAAGCAGACCGACATAATGGCCGCATGCACCGACGCCACATCGCCCGACGTGACGCTCAACTTCCGCCACGCCCTCACAGCCGTAAAGATTGTGGCCGCGGCCGACATGCTCCCCGGTAAAATCACCGACGTGGAAATAAGCGGAGTGTACGGCTCCGGAACATTCACCCCCACCCCTGCCGGAGGAACATGGGCGCCTGCCGCCGCCAAGGCCACCTACAAGGTGACACGCGACCTCACCCTGTCGCCCGAAGAGAGCAACTCGGGCTATAAGCCCGCAGGCGACACCGGCGACAAGAAGGGCGAAATAATAGGCGACATACCCGACAAGACCGAAATCACCGGCGAGACAGGCGACCTCACCATGCTGCTCATACCGCAGACTCTGCCCGAGGGCGCTCGCCTGACCATAAAATTCACCGACGACCTTACCGGCACCGCCCGCACTCTATCGGCATCCTTGGCCGGAAAGACATGGCCCGCCGGCAAGGTGGTCACCTACTCGCTGTCGCCGTCGAGCATCCACATCACCCCGACTGTGCTATTCAGCAAGGACCCCGCCACCGACGTGCTCCCCTACTCAGGCGCATGGCACGACTCTGAAATCAAGGCATATGTGGCCGTGACACAGAACGGAGTCAATGGCATCCAATATATCGAGTTGCCGCGTCCCGAAATCGAATACTCCACCGACGGCGGCACCTCATGGGCCTCCACCCCTGCCGTCTACGACCCCGACCCTGCCTCCGACACCCAGGCATCGGCCTCCGAAGCCACACAGCGCATGGTGGAATGGCACGAATCGCCCGACGGATTTACCCTCTACAAAGGCACATTCGCTCTGACCCCGCAGAGCGACTTCACCACCCTGAGCAGCCGGCTGACAAAAAGAGAGACCTGCAAGGGCTCCCGCGAGAATCCCCACAACCTGCTCGACGACACCAAAGGCGAGACCGCCAACTGCTATCTCGTCGACCAACCGGGCTACTACTGCTTCCCGATAGTCTACGGCAACGCCTACAACAACCCCTCGGCCTACACCGTCAACCAAGAAACAACAACCTCGGGCATGACTTATTTTGTCGACTACAAGTGCCGGCAGATATCATCACAGGCACCCGCAGAGTCCGATATAAAGGATGCAGTGCTTGCCTGGCAGGACGCGCCCGACCTCATCGACGAAGTAGAGATACTCGACAAAAATCAACCAATAGCCGGACTGAAATGGATACGATTCCGCGTGCGCAAACACTCAATCACCCAGGGCAACGCGCTGCTCGTGGCACGCGACCCTGCAGGCGAGATAGTGTGGAGCTGGCACATATGGGTCACACAGCACCGCGACGAATGGATGGTACAGGGCAAAGCGGCGTGCCACGAACTGAAATCGCGAACCGGAAGCGGCACATCCTCTACCCCAACCGGCAATACATATTATCTGACCGCCTGCAATCTCGGGTACTGCGACCCACACAACGGCAACGACGAGCGCAAGATAAGGATACGCTTCAGTCTCGACTGTAGCAAAATCACAGGTAGCAGCGCGCCAGTGGCATGCAACTCATTTTATATCTACAAGGATGGCAAAGCCTCCGACAAGAAAATAGACTGCACCACAACGCTATTCACACAGGCCGAGTTCAAAGGATCGCTCGGCGGCGACAACACCTATTACCAGTGGGGCCGCAAAGACCCGATGCTCGGCGGCATATACAACGACAAAACCGACATATACAATATCGGCAGCCCTGACTACACAGAGATGAACATGGAGAACAAGCCGACATTCAACGTCTACAATAAGGACGGGGTGTCGTACGACTTCTCTCGCAACAAGCCAGGCACAAGCAAATCGGACCTTGGAGAAGAAAGAGGCGTCACAATCGACTATACCATAAAGTATCCCTTCCGCTTCGTGATGAGCAAATATGATGACAGAATCACCGACAGCAACGGAACAAAATTCAGCAGATACAGAAACCATTGGCACACTTTATACAAAGTGGATGGCAATAAACCCTCGTATATATCCGGCGATAATGGCGACATGTTCCAGATGTGGAATCCGGCAGCAAAAGATAAAAACACAAACGAACAGACTGTTACCAAATCAATCTACGATCCCTGTCCTGCGGGCTATCATGTGCCTCAGGCCAATGTGTTCTCGGCACTTGCAGCAGCCGGCAGCGCCACAGATAATAAAGCATATCAACTGGCTGACTACGAGACCTCGGCAAAATTCAGCATCCATGAGCATGCCTGGACAGTAACATAT
>NZ_JAIDKI010000214.1 GCF_029051885.1 Muribaculum sp. | reverse complement strand
CTGTCTCGTGGGCTGGGCTCTGGGTATAACTCACCACATCCTTACGGCAAGGTCAAAAAGCACGAGTTTTGGGTTGGCGTTACCGGCGATGTCAGTTATCGCCGAGTCGAATTCTCGGGCTATGCGTTCGACGTTGCGTTCATTTATGAAGCGTGAGAACTTACTCGAGAATGCAGCTTCCGCACTGTTCAGGTAGTTGAGCTGAGGCACATTGAGATTCATTATGAAGTTTTCTCTCACCAGTCGCAGACAGTAATTCAGAAAGCGTATTATTGTCTCGCGGCCAAATGCCGATATGGTTACTGTCCATTCTTTCAGGTCGGCCATCTGGTTCTGGTATGCTTTGCGCATAAGAGCCATGAACAGTTCAAGAAACTGCTTCTCTTCTTTTGAGAACGATAGTGCGGTCTCTGCTGCAAGCATGCTTCCGTCGGCATT
The DNA here is from genome assembly GCF_029051885.1 of Muribaculum sp. Lineage (GTDB taxonomy): Bacteria > Bacteroidota > Bacteroidia > Bacteroidales > Muribaculaceae > Muribaculum. Next base: position 5,452 of record NZ_JAIDKI010000214.1, on the reverse strand, counting down.
GTGTGCCACGGCCATAGCGTCGGCCGGTGATAATCCCCTTGTCTCAACAAGGCGGTTGGCAACGATTTCGTCAGACAGACGGTGCACAATTATACGCTGGGTGCGTGAATATATGGTCGGCAGTATATTCTTTGCATCGTTGCTTACGAGAATGAACAGTGTGTCGTGAAACGGTTCCTCGATAAGTTTCAGCATTTTATTTGCAGCCTCAGTCTTCAGTCGCTCTGGCAGCCACATTATCACAACCTTATATTTTGCCTTGTGGGCGGTGAAGCTCAGCTTGTGTATCAGACTGTCAGACTCGCTGACAAATATCTGTGGCTGGGAATTCCCCGCCTGTATTAACGACAGCCAATGTAGGAAATCCATATATGGAGAGTCTTCCGACATGCGGCGCCATTCGGCCATATAGTCGTCGGACACCGGATTGTCGTGGCCACCTTTTACTATAGGAAATGAATATATGGTGTCGATATGGTTGATACTGCGGTGTTGTATACATGCCGGGCACACTCCGCAACTGTCTCCTCCGCTACGGTTTTCGCAATGGATGTATTGTGCCATGGCCCTGGCGAGCATCATCTTTCCCGTGCCGGAGGGACCTTCTATGAGTAGGGCATGGGGTATTCTGTCGGCATCCACCATAGAGCGCAACCGCTCTTTTACGGATTGATGTCCGGGTATGTCGCTGAACTTCATTACTCGAAGAACTTGATTAATATACAGTGCGGGCCACTCGCTCTACGCTACGTGTGGCGTTGAGAGAATAGAAATGTATACTCGGCACATTGTGGGCGATGAGTTCACGGGCCTGCATGGCGCACCATTCTACGCCGACTTCCTTAGCCTGTGCATCGGAGGTACATTTCATCAGTTCGTTGGCAAGGTCGCTTGGCATGTCTACATGGAACACCTTTGGCAGGATGTTGAGCTGCGACATTGTGGTGATTGGTTTCAGACCAGGAATGATAGGGACATTGATGCCTGCGTTGCGGCACCGGTCGACAAATCTGAAGTATTTCTCGTTGTCGAAAAACATCTGGGTCACGATATAGTCTGCGCCGTTGTCGACTTTCAGTTTTAGATATTGCAGGTCGATATCCGGATTGGGCGACTCCTCATGTTTCTCCGGGTATCCGGCCACACCATATGAGAAAGTCTCACCGGTGATGATGTCCATCTTTGTGCCGTCAATGAAATAACCGCGGTTGAAGTCGTTGACCTGTTGCTGCAGTTCCGATGCATGGGCGTGACCGTCGGCGTTGGGGGTGAATCGCGATTCATGCTTTGCCTTGTCGCCGCGCAGCAGCAGCAGGTTGGTTATGCCGAGAAAGTTCAGGTCAATCAGGGCGTACTCGGTCTCGATTTTCGAGAATCCGCTGCATATCATGTGAGGAACGGCCGAAATGCCGTATTTCTGTTGTATGGCGGCAGCTACGGCCACAGTGCCCGGACGGCTACGCTCGCTCACACGACGGTACAGGCCGTCGGACGTGTCCTTGAATACTATCTCGCTGCGGTGGGTGGTTATATTGATATACAATGGATCAAACTCCCGCAGAATGTCAATATTGTTAAACAGTTGGTTGATGCCGCGTCCCTTGAGCGGGGGCAGTACCTCAAAGCTGAACCCGGAAGTCTGACGTGCGGCTATTATATCAGTAACTTTCATGTGTCTTGTCGAAGATGAAAAGCAAAGATAGCAAATTCGTGGATAATTTTGTACATTTGCATTATGAAAAAAATTGACCGGGAGACAGTGCAACGCATTCTCGATGTGGCTGACATTGTGGATGTGGTAAGCGATTTTGTGAGTTTGAAGCGCAGAGGTTCGAGCTATCTTGGCTTATGTCCGTTCCATAACGAGCGTACTCCTTCGTTCTCTGTGTCCAAGTCAAAGAATATCTGCAAGTGTTTCAGTTGCGGTAAGGGCGGTAGTCCGGTTAACTTTATAATGGAGCATGAGCAGATGACGTATCAGGAGGCTCTGCGTTATCTGGCCGGAAAATACAATATCGAAATCAAGGAGCATGAGATGACCGACGAGGAGCGCGAACGCGAGACTGAGCGCGCTTCGCTTCTTGCTGTCAACGAATTCGCTCTTCGACATTTCGAATATAATCTCAATGAGACCGACGACGGCCGCAACATTGGTCTCACCTATCTGCAGCAGCGTGGTGTGAGTGAGGCCATGATAAAGCGCTTTCATCTCGGCTATGCACTTGAACGCTCTACCGCGCTTTATGATGAGGCTATCCGCAAGGGATACAATGAAAAATATCTGGTGGATACCGGTTTGTGTATCCGCACTGATACCGGGCGTGTCTATGACCGGTTCAAGGGTAGGGTGATATTTCCGGTGTTTTCTGTCGCGGGCAAAGTCATCGCATTTGGCGGCCGTACTTTAAAGAAGGACCTGGCAAAATATGTCAACTCGCCGGAATCGACCATCTATACCAAGAGTAAAGAACTTTACGGCCTTTATCAGGCAAAACAGGCGATAGTAAAGCACAATAAATGTATCCTTGTCGAGGGGTATCTTGATGTCATCTCGATGCATCAGAGCGGCATTGAGAATGTCGTGGCCTCGTCGGGCACTTCACTGACAGATGGACAGATCCGGCTGATACATCGTTTTACCGACAATGTAACAGTCATCTACGACGGTGATGCTGCCGGCATCAAGGCTTCGTTGCGCGGTATCGACATGCTGTTGCGTGAAGGTCTCAACATAAAGGTGCTGCTGCTGCCTGACGGCGACGATCCCGACAGCTTCGCACAGAGTCATACTTCTACCGAGGTTGAGGAATATATAGCCTCCAACGAGGTCGATTTCATTCAGTTCAAGACGGGAATCCTGTTGCAGGGTCTTGAGAACGACCCGATAGCGCGTTCACGTGCGATTGGCGATATCGTTCAGTCGATATCGGTGATTCCTGATGCGGTCACAGCCAACGTATATATCAAGGAGTGTAGCCGGCGCCTTGATATTGACGAGCGTATTGTGGCCCTTGAGGTGGAGAAACGCCGTAAACAGCAGGCCGAAAAGGACGCTAATGCTGCACGCCAGGAGCGTGCGCGGAAGTCGCTCGGCGAGACTGTGGCGCCGGATGATGCATCTTTGCCTGCTGAAAATCCCTCTTCACCTGAGGCGGTGGCTGATGTCGCTCCTTTTGTTGTGGAGACCGACACAAGGGGGAGCATGCAGCCGGCCGATGTCACGCGCGATGAGAAGAATTTCCGCAGATTCATGCTCAAATATGAGACTGCGCTGGTGAAATACATGTTGCGCTACGGCTTGCTGACTCTTGCCGATATGGTGGATGAGGAGGGCAATTCAGTCACAGTGACAGTGGCCGATTATATAAAGTCGGAACTTGAGCGCGACAGCATGGAGATCTGTAATCCGGTGCTTGCGTCCATCTATAATGCCGTGTTGAAACTTCAGGCCGAGGACTGGCCTCGGGTTGAGCTCGACTGTATAGCGCGTCTTGAGCAGGAGCGTGAGGAGATGATTGCCGCCGGAGAGGCAGAGATACGTGCGTCGGCTTCCGATCTCTCGGATATTGAGCGACGTGAGCGTGAGCTGAAAGCCGCAGCCGATGAAAAATATATCCGCGATTTGCGTGAGTATGCAATGACATATCCCGAGCGTGTCATATGTTCCAGTCCCGACGACAATATACGTAGGTTGGGCATGGAGCTTGTGGCCGAGCGTCATGTGCTCAGCAAGGTGTTTACAAAGTACACCCATATTATTGCCGACGATGAGAGACTGCCCGACATCGTGCCGCGTGCGGTGATTGAATACAAGGATGCGATGCTTGAATGGCAGATACAGCAGCTTAACAGGAGCATAAAGGAAGCCTTCTCGGGTCATGACAATGAGGCTCACTGCATGGAACTTATGGCACGGCTGGGCGAACTTCATGCCTTGCGCAGGGATATGGCTACTTATCTCGGAGAGCGTATCATACTGCCGAGATAAGTAGAACTATCGTGTATGCCGGCATGTTGTAACTAAAAAACAAATAGTCATGCGCATACTGATAATAGGGCTCGGTATCTATGGGTCAAATCTTGCCGTTGACCTTACCGCCATGGGGCATGAGGTGATTGGGGCCGACAGTAATCCTGCTTTGGTTGAGGCGATTAAAGACAAGATTTCCACTGCCTATATACTTGATTCTACCGACGAGATTGCTTTGGGCTCACTGCCTGTGGCTTCGTCTGAACTCGTCGTCGTGGCTATCGGCGAAAATTTCGGCGCGAGTGTGAAGACTGTGGCACTGTTGCGCAAGATGGGTGTCAGACATCTCTATGCGCGTGCAGTTGATGATATTCATGAGACAATATTGCGTGGATTTCAGGTTGACCGCATCCTTGTGCCGGAGCAAAGAGCCGCGCGGGAACTTACAAGAGAACTTGCCCTTGGGGCCGGTGTGGAGGCCATAGGTATCGACAGAGATCATTATGTGATGAAGTTTCGGGTGCCGGAGTTTTACGATGGCATGACTCTTGACGAGATGGGACTTGAACGTAATTTCGGACTTAAACTCGTAGCTGTGACACGTATATCCAGCCGCCGCAATGTCATCGGTCTTACCGACAGCGAACCTGTGGTGGTCGATAATCCGTCGGATGATTTCCGCGTGCAGAAAGGGGATGGAATTACTGTGATGGGGACGCAGAAGCAGTTTCGTGATATGATTCATCATATCGGGTGACCTTATATACGGCGCCATGTTGGCGGCATTATGAAAAAAACTGTATATTTGCGCCATGGATATGTCTCAGCGATTCAATACATATATTGATATTCCGGAGGTGGATTTCTGGCGTACTTTCTGTTTGGAGAAGGGCGTATTGCGCCATTTCGAAAAGGGTGAGGATTTTGCTACCGTAGGCGAGGTGTGCCGGTATGTGGGGTTTATAAAAAGCGGGACCCTTAAATATCTTGCTTTTTCATCTGATGGTTGCGAGCATGTGGTAGGGATGGAGTTTGCCGGTGAGTTTGTGGCCGACTTCCCATTCTCCTTTTACGGAACTCCGTCGAGAGTGTCGATAACCGCCCAGTCGCCATGCGATATTTATTGTGTGTCGGTGAAGGTGATAGTTGAGCAAATGAAGCATGATAGAGTACTGTCTGACATCATCATGCATTCGACTGTAGCGGTATTTTCGACTGTCTATGACCGGTATATGGCACTATATACCCGGTCGGCTCATGAGCGTTACTGTGATCTTATAGGGCGTCATCCCGATCTATTTACTATGTTCTCCTTGAAGGATATCGCATCATTTCTGAATATCACGCCGACCCATCTTAGCCGATTGCGAAAAAATTTTTGAAAAGCACATAGTCATCTGATTAAGGATGTATTAACATACTATTAACTAATAGGGGAGGGGTAGATCTCGAGTAATTACTAACTTTGGCGAGGTAAAAATT
>NZ_JAIDKI010000213.1 GCF_029051885.1 Muribaculum sp. | reverse complement strand
CGAGGTATCGTCGGTGTCCAACTTCGAGACCTACCAGGCCAACCGCCTGAAGTGCCGCTACCGTGGCGACGACAAGAAGACCCGTCTCTGCCACACTCTCAACGGTTCGGCTCTCGCGCTGCCGCGTATCATGGCCGCCCTTCTTGAGAACAATCAGACCCCCGAAGGCATCATCGTGCCTGAGTGTCTGCGCAAGTATACAGGCTTCGATATCATCGACTGATACATACTTTTTACCCTACTTATACGGCAATGGCCCGTCAGCGACATCGCTGACGGGCCATTGCTGCATTTTATTCGGTGCATTCGCTCCGGACCCTTACTACTTGTCGGTCAAGCCGGCAGTGGTCACGGTCAGCGGCCCATTATGGGCGCGAGATGTTTTACGAGCGAGCGTGGTATGGGTGCCTCAATCAGGCGCAGGTACCATTTCAGCGAGTGTGTGTCGCTCCCTGTGAAGTCGTACATCCCTTTTTTAAGCAGATGTATGGCGCGCTGCCTTACCTGCGGACCGTAGAATCCGGCTATCGACGGAAGATTGAGCTGGAGCATTATCCCCTGGCTCTTGATTCTTTTGTAGTCGTTTTCCGACATATACAGATAGCGCTCGGGATGTGCGAGCAGCGGGAAGTATCCGGCTTTTAGTATGTCGGTGAGGATATCATACAGACCTATGGGTGGGTTGGCGAATGATGTCTCCACGAGCAGAGTGTCGGTATGGCCGGTGGTGCGTGTGGCTATCGGGAGCAGGTCGCGCTCCGTGAGCCTGGCCGTGAATACCGTGTCGAGCATGTTCTCGGCCCCGAGTATCAGCTCCGGCATGTCGGGATTGCCGGCCGTGGCCTCACACAGCCTGTCGAAGTGCTGTCGGAGCGCGCATGGAGTGTTGGGCACATCCTCCATGATATGCGGAGTGAGGTATACCCTTGCCACTCCGGCTTCTTTCATCGTGCGGAGTGTGTCGCAGGTCTCTTCGATGGTCTTTATGCCGTCGTCGACTCCTGGAAGTATGTGGGAATGCCAGTCGGTAGCGCCCTCAAGCAGTCGCGAGTCGGCGAGTGTGGTTGTCGATTGTGAGAATGGCCACATATGAGTGTGTATATGTTAAGAGTTTGTAAATGTTACCGTCAGGGCCGTCATGCATCCTCCTTGCCATGACCGTAGCCATAGCCGTATCCGTAGCCATACCCGTAACCGTAGCCATAGCCGTAACCGTTTACCTTCGATGGTATGCCGTTGAGCAGAATGGTCATGTTGTTGAACTTCTTGTCGGTATAGAATCCCTGGATAGCGGGAACAAGTCGGCGGTCGAGCACACCTGAGCGCATGACGAATATCGTGAGGTCGGCCAGCGGGGTGATGATGCTTGTGTCGGCCACCATGTCGGTAGGCGGACAGTCGATAAACACCAGGTCGAACTCCTTGCGCAGATCATCGATAAGTCGGCTCATGTTGGGCGAGTACAGCAGCTCAGAGGGGTTGGGCGGTATACTTCCGCCGGGCAGCATCGACAGATTGTGGGTTTTGCCAACAGGCAGGAGTGCCTTGTGCCAGTCGTCAATCTCTCCGTTGAGATATCCTGTGACACCCGTTTTGGGCGAGCCTACATATTTGCTTATTGTGGTCTTGCGCAGGTCGAGGTCGACGATACATACCTTCTTTCCCTTTATGGCAAATGATGCGGCGAGATTGGAGGTGATGAATGTCTTTCCCGAGCCGGGGTTCATGGAGGTAAGCATTATCACCTTGTGGCTGGTGTTCTTGCCGATGATGAATTCGAGATTGGAGCGTATCACGCGGAATGCCTCGTTGACGATGTTGCGCGAGCCTTCCTTTACGAGTATCTCATATCTCTCCACGTCGCCGGCTTTAGGCTTGATGCCAACCAGGGAGAGCAGTCGGGCACACAGGCCTTTCTTCTTGACTTTGCCCGACATCGGGAGCTCGCCGAGGAATGGAGCGGTGATGTTCTCGATATCCTTGCGCACGCGCACCTTGGTGTTGAGGCTTTCCATGGTGAAGAGTATGCCGGCGGGTATGGCCAGTCCGGCCACAAAGGCTATCAGGAGTATGTTGCGGCGCACGGGCGATGTGGGGCCGGCAGGTCCCATGGGGGGAGTGATGATGCGTGTGTTGTAGGCTGTGAATGCCTGCGACAGCTCGTTTTCCTCACGCTTCTGCAGCAGGAACAGATAGAGCGCCTCCTTTACCTTCTGCTGTCGCTCTACCGAGAGCAGATATTTTGCCTGCTGGGGGTTGGAGGCAATCTGGTTGCGGCTCTTCGACTCGCTGCCGCGGAAAGCGCGTATCTGGGCGTTGAGCGCGCTTATCTGATTGTCGATAGATGTTATTATCGCACTGCGCGATGCCTCGAGCGAGTTGTCGCGGTCGATTACGAGCGGATTGCTCTCCGAGGAGTTTGAGGCCAGGGAGTTGCGTTCAAGCATCAGCGTATTGTAGTCGGCGATCTGCTTCTCGACCGTCGAGTTGCCGAGGCCTGAGTTGGCGGGCAGAAGTTGTCCTTTGTTGCGCTCGTCGGCCAGGAATGTGCGTATGTAGCGCGCCATGTAGAGTTGGTTGTTCAGCTCAAGCACATGATTGGCGGCTTCGTGGCTCTGGTCGAGATACATCTGGCTCACCAGTGCGAGGTCGGGAATCAGGTGTTCGGATTTGTATGATGATATGTCGGAATCGACATGGCCCAGTTCCTGCTCGATTACGGCGAGGCGGTCGTTGATAAACTGTGATGTTGCTGTAGCTATCTGGTTCTTGTCGCGTACCCAGTCTTCGTTGTAGGCCGATATCAGTGTGTTGATGAAATCCTCGGCGCGCTGTATGTTTACGTCGTTGCAGGTGAGGTTGAGCACTGTGGCGTCCTTGTCGGCAAGCTCTACGGTAAGTTTGCCCTGGAATATGTCGATGGCTGTCTGCGGCGGCGTGTGTACGACGGTTATCTTTTCAATCTCGACATTGTCGGGCGAGTTGTAGTAGGGTGTAGGGGTTATCGCTATCGGTCCGAGCGGGGTATCGATGGTGTCGCCGAGGGCTCCCGATACTTCGGCGTCGATTTTGCCCTCCTTGTTGCGGAATTTGTGGAGCGTCACGGTGCTGTCGGCGCGGTTGAGCAGCATCACAAACGAGCAGCTTTCGCTCTCGGGATAGCCATTGAGGCTTGCCGTGACGGGAAGGGTGAGGCCGTAGAGATACTTCTTGCGGAAATTTTTTGAAGTGATGTACGACATGTCGAGATTCAGGCGCCTCACCACTTCAAGTATGACCGATGGCGACTGCAGCGCCACCATTTCGTTGGTGACATTGGCTCCCGAGCTGAATACTCCGAGTTCGGAGAGCGAGCTGAGCTGGGAGCTTATGCTTGAGTTGCTTTCCTCGTCCTTGATGAGCAGCGATGCCGTGCGGGTGTATGTGGGCGATACGATAAACAGATATATGAGTGCAAGTACGAAGGTTGTGGCTACGGATGCTACAAACCATTTCCAGTGTACGAGACACATCTGCAGGAAGTCCTGCAACCGGATGGTCTGCTCTTCGTCGTGCTGTTGTATGTCGAAATAATCGTTTGCCATCTTGCAGTTGTTTTTGGAGTATTCGATGTGTTATGTCGGGGCTAAGCCGCTGTTATTTAATATTGGTTATGAGCACACCTACCGACGTAAGCAGCGACGCCAGCGAAATCCAGAATGATGTGGAGCGCAGATTGTTGCCGTTTACGGTCGACTGGCGCACACGGTTGTCGTTGGGCTCTACGTAAATCACATCGTTCTGCTGTATGTTGTAGGCCGGAGAGGCATACAGTTCGGCGGCTTTGGTAAGGTCCACACGGTAGGTGGTTGTAGTGCCGTTGATGTTGCGTATCACCACGATATTGTCGCGGCGTCCGAGTATGGTGAGGTCGCCGGCCATGCCAAGGGCGTCGAGCAGAGTCACACGGTCGCGGTTGAGATTGTAGCGTCCGGGGCTGTTGACTTCTCCGAGCACGCTTACATAGAGATTGTCGAACTCAACGGTGACTGTAGGGTCCTTTACCAGATGGCGCGATATCAGCTCCTCTTTAATCATATCGGATATCTGGCGACGGTTGAGCCCCGCCACTTTCAGCTTGCCAAGCACCGGGAAGTCAATCATCCCGTCGCCATCGACGGTGTATATCGACATCTCCTGCGACTGCGCCAGGGAGGTCTGCGATGAATAGCCCACGCGGCGTGCCACGATGGGCAGATTGAACAGGGCCGCCAACTGGGGGTCCTTAGAGTGGACTATTATTGACAGTTTGTCCTCAGGATAGATTTTTATTTCCAGAGGACTGGCCACAGAGAGCGAGCCTGCGGTGTCGACATCCTGAAAATATGTCACATCTTTCGGTGTTTTGCAACCGGTCAATATGGCAATCATGCATGCGATCATCGCTATGAGATTGCGATAACTAAAACGATTCATCTTTACTTAATTGTATACTTAGCCACAATCGGCCATCGCAGGCCGGGCATGGCAAATCTAATCTTTTAATAATATCGCACTTTGTTTCGATCCTGATTGTCCGGCATACGGACGTTTATCTCCATTGTTTACACATCAAAGTGCCTGTTACTGTGCAAAGTTACGCAAAAACGTTAATAATGCAAAATATATCAGACTTTTGGGATGTCGACGGTTGCGTAAGAGCATCCAGTGGCCACACCCGGATGGCGCGAGTAATCATTAGTGATTACCGCCGGAGGTGATGACGGTCGGAAAATCACTAAAATACGGTATGGCACACTATAGTGGAAGTGCGTAACTTTGCTAACGGATAATTATACGAAGTTAGTTAGAGCTTGTTTAATAATAAATGTTGCCGACAGGGTCGTATAGCCTGAGCCGATTTTTGACATGCGACGAAGGAGTGTACTTTATGTACACGACTGAGGACCATGGCGAAAAGCGGCCGGGCTATACGAGGCAAAAGGTAACTTTATAATCGTACAAGCTCTTGCCGTTTTTTGAGACAATTGCAAATTATATCAACAGGATGAAATAAATTACCTTCCGTCGGTCATTCGCCGGCATCTTTTCGCCTGCTCTTCGGTCGTTATGGAACCCCATAACTTCCTCATCACAAGCAAAAATCTGTTCGCCGAATGACCGCCCTGACGGTAACATTTATTATTAAACAAGCTCTTACGTCCACGGAGAGTCGCGATGTCTTGCCGTGGACTTCTTTTTGGGGTATCAGAGGCATTATATAGCCGGGTCCTGTGTGCGCACGATTACAAACTCGCTGCCTGTATACGAGAAGTCGATTATGCCCATGGCATATAGTCGGGCCACGATATCGGTAGCTGTGGCGCGCGATATGTGTGCTCCGGTCATGTAGCGGTCGACGGTGGTCATGCCCCATTCGTCGAGATAGGTGAGCAGAGCCGTCTCGGCCTGCGACAATGCGAACAGGGTGTCGCCTCCGCGCGCCATCCGCTCCCATGCGGCAATCATCACCGGATGGGCCACGATATTTTCATCCTTTACCCTGAAGTATGCGCGCCAGGAGCCTTCGGCATCGCGGGCGTAGACCGGGCGCTTGTCGGCCTTGGGTATTTCGGCGCGCACCACTATCGCGCCGGCTTCGACAGCAAATGCCGTAATCTCGACCTTCTGGGCCGGGCGGCAATACATCTGCGCCGCCTGCTCGATCATGTAGATATCCTCGTCGGAGCGCACTCCGGCCACTGAGCCGTTGTCGCGCACGCCTATGAGCAGACGCCCTCCGTCGTTGTTGGCGAAGGCGCTTATGGAGTGGGCTATCTTGGGTGCATCGGTGATGGCAAACTTGAAGTCCTGATGCTCATGTTCGCCCTCCTGTATCAGTCCGTGTATGTAGTATCGGCCGCGTATGGCCTTTATGTCCTTCATTCGGGATACACTGTTGGCATCTGCGGGTCGTAGATTACCTCGTCGAGATAGCGGCGTGCCTGGCGGCGTGCCTCGTCGAGGTCCATGTAGGAGTAGTTGCCGCAGTCGCGGGGAGTGGCGCCCGGTATCTCTCCCTCAAATCCTGCGATAAACTCCATAGTGGCCCGTATCATCTCCTTTACCTCAGCCGTGGAGTGGTCGCCGAGCAGCACGAGGTAGTTGCCTGTGCGACATCCCATCGGACCCCAGTACACTATGTCGGATTGCCATTGGCTGTTGCGCAGATAAGTGGCCGCAAGGTGCTCGATAGCGTGGAGGGCCGCGCCGTCGATGGCCGGCTCGCGGTTGGGCTCGGTCATGCGTATGTCGAAGGTAGTGATTGCATCGCCCGAGGGGCTCATATCACGGCGCGACAGATATATGCCTCTGCGCAGGGTGATGTGGTTGACGGTAAAGCTCGGAATCTTTTTCATGATTACAGTGCGTTGACGATGGTCTGGAGAGTGGAGAATGTGGCTTTGGGGGCGTCGGTCCAGAAGTCGAGATACTGGCCGGTGTTGTCCTCCTCCTTGCCCGGGGTGTCGCTCACCACGCGGATGCTTGCGAAGGGCACACCCTTTATATGGCATGTATGGGCCATTGCGGCGCTCTCCATGTCGACTGCTTTCACGTCGGGGTATAGCGCGGTGATTTTCTCGAGGTCGGCGGCATTGTCGACAAACTGGTCGCCGCTGGCGATGAGGCCGCGGTGTAGGCGGCTGATGCTTTCGAGGACGTCGAGCCCGAGCACAGCGTGAGCGCCTTCGAAAAATCGTGGCATACCCTGTATCTGTCCGCGCTCGGCACACGGGCCGCACCATACGTCGTGGTAGGCCACACGGTCGCCCACCACCACATCCATCACCCTGGCGTCGGAGCCGGTGCCTCCGGCCACGCCGGTGTTTATCACGAGTTCGGGGCCGAACGCATCGATGAGGGCGGCTGTGCCCAGGGCGGCGTTGACCTTTCCGATGCCGCTCTGCATGGCGGCCACGCTGTGGCGTCCGCCGGACATTGTGCCTGTGTGGAGGGTCTGTCCCGAGGGGAGCGCAGTCTTGGAGTGTCCTTCGATGTGGGGGAGCAACAGGTCAAGCTCCTTGCCCATTGCCACGATTATACCGATTTTCATATTGTTTCAGTAAGATAGGGGTGTAGGACGGCAAAGTTACGAAAAAGTTTTCACAGTAGCGGAAGGGTGTGGCCGAAGCCGTGCCGCGGAAGCCATGTCGAAGGGAGTAGGGCGGATGTATACAGGGAGCGCCGTGTCATACGTGATGACACGGCGCTCCGTCGAGTATTAAGTCGGTCTTATTATCAGTTGCGGGCTTTGTACCAGTAGGGATCGGCCTCGGCCTCTTCGCCTACTACAGCCATCACTTCGCCCGAAGGATTCTGGTTGGCTGAGGTGATTGCATGGTTGCCTTCCATCTCGGTATTGGGAATCGGGAAGAGGAGGATGGGAGCGTTGGCCGGGATGTTGAATACGGCCTCTGCGGGGAATCCTCCGCCACGGCGGTCGATACCCTTCTGGAGTCGGAGGCAGTCGGTGTAGCTGAATCCCTCGCCCCAGAGCTCTATACGGCGCTGGAACCATACCTCGTCGAGCATCTCATCCTGCGATGTGGCCGGGCATACATAGGGGGTGTCGCCTGTCCAGCGATAGGTGTTGACGAAGTTCTCCACAGTAGCCTTGGCTGTCTGCCAGTCGGTGTGGGCCTGGCATTCGGCAATGATGAGCTCCATCTCTTCGGTACGCATCAGAGGTATGTCGGTAGCTCCGGTAGAGTTAATCAGATAGTCCTGATAGGGGGCGAACTTGACCACTGCGTAGGGGGGACAGTCGAGCAGACCGAGGATTACGCCTACGCCATAGGGAGCATAGGGAGCCACGCTGGGGTCGTAACCGCCGGGAGTATAGTTGTCGACATTCGATTTGTATACGTAGATGCTGTTGTCAGGGTCTTCTTCGTCCAGCCAGTCGGGGTCGGGTTCGTTGCCTTGCCACCAGCCTTTGCGCACGTCGCCTTCAGGAATCATATCCCAGAGCTTGGCGTTGATGCAGCGCCATTGTCCGGCGTAGGCATAGCCGTAGGTGAGCGAGCCCATCATGCCGGCGAATGTATAGAGGCCGTGGGCATCCTGTTCGGAGATATGTATGCCCCACATGAAGTCGGACTGTGAAAAGCTGTTGAATGCGGGCTTGTCAACGACATTGGTGCCGCAGTTTGCAGCGTCGGTGAGCTGGAGAGCCATGGCGGCATCATCGGCAGCGTCGGCATAGAGGCCCTGGCAGAGGTTGGCGCGGGCGCGGAGACCGTGGGCCACGGCGGGGTCGATGAAGCGCTTGTCGAAGCGTGAGGTGTATATGCCCGGAGTGTCGAGGATGTCGATTGCCTCGTTGAGGTCTGACATAACCTGTGTGTACACCTGTGCTACGGTGCCGCGGGGTGTGCCGTTGGCGGCTGCCTCATCGGCGTTGAGTTCGGTTACCACGGGTACGCCCGGAGCCTGGGGATTGACGGTGTAGGGTGTGGCGAAGAGCTGTGCCAGCATGTGGTAGGCCCATCCGCGTGCTGCGAGAGCCTGTGCCTTGTAGCAGAGCAGGGTTTCGTTTTCAGTGTCGCCGGGGATAGTCTTCAGCAGGTCGTTGGAAGAGTAGACCACGCGGTAAAGTGTGCCCCATGTACATGTCAGTTCCTGGTTGGTGGGGGTGTTGTCGGTATAGAGTTCGCTTGTCTCAAACCATCCGTAGTTCATCATCATCGACATGTCCTGGCTGCGGTTGTCGAGCGAGAGCATTGTAGCGGGATAGCCGAAGTCGGCGAGGAAATCGTCGATATTCTTTTCGAAAGCGTAGAAGTTGGCATACACGGCAGACATTACGCCCTCGATAGATTCGGGATTCTCTTCGATGGCATCCTTGCGCTGTCCGTCGGTGTAGTATTCTCCCATCGGGAGGGTATTGAGGTCGTTACACCCGGCCAGCATTACTGCGGCGAGTGAGCCGGCAAAATATTTTAAAGTCTTTTTCATCATGAAATTTCTTAGAGTGATTAGAACTCAATTTTCACACCTCCCGACAGCGCGCGCAGGGCGGAGTATGAGCCGGCGAGCGATGTGGCATATCCCTGACGCGGGTCGAGACCCTTGCGCTTGCTCCAGAGGTAGAGGTTGTCGCCGGAGAAGTATACGCGGATATTAGAGCAGCAGAGCTTGTCGGCAACCTTCTTGGGAAGGGTGTAGCCGGCGGTGATGTTGTTGATGGTAAAGTAGTTGCTGCTGATAAGCCAGCGGTCGGACATGGCATTGATGTATGTAGCCTGGTTGCCGGCCCATGAGAGTGCGGGCACGTCGGTGTTGCGGTTTTCGGGAGTCCATGCGTTGAGGATATCCTTGTGCATGGCCATACCGGCATCGTTGTTGTTGGCGCCGTACATGAGGAGCTGGTAGCCGTAGTCGATCATCTTGCCGCCTGCCTGGAATCCGCAGTTGATGCCGAAGTCGAATCCGTAGACCTTGATGTTGGTCGACACACCGCCGTATACGGGGGGCAGAAGGTTGCCCGATTCCTGACGGTTTTCAACATATCCCTGGGCTGCGTCGCCGTTGCGGGCGAGCGACCAGTTGCTTACCTTCTCCTCGGTGCCGTCGGTGCGGCGAGCCCAGTAGAGAGCGTTACCGTTTTCGGGATCGACGCCTGCATACTTGACGGTGTAGATCTGATACATCGACTTGCCTTCCTTGTAGATGCGTGAGCCGTTGATCCATGTGCCGTTGAGTTCGGGAGCGAGCTTGAGCACCTTGTTGCGGATGTAGGTCACGTTGGCGCTTACTGTCCAGTCGATATTCTTGTTGCGGATAATCTGGTAGGTGAGGTCGAGCTCAAGACCGCTGTTGCGCATCGAGCCGATGTTCATGGGTATCTTGTCGTAGCCGAGCGACGATGCTGTCGGACGGTAGTAGAGCATGTCCTTTGTCTGGCGAGAGAAGTACTCGAGAGTACCGAGCAGGCGGGAGTTGAACATTGCGAAGTCAACGCCTACGTTGAAGCTGTTGGAGGTCTCCCAGGTGAGGTCGGGGTTGCCTTTGTAGTAGAGCGGGCCTACCGACCAGAGGCCGTTGGAGCCTGAAGCCTGATACTGGTCGGCCCAGGGATAGTAGTTGCCTACGTTGTCGTTGCCCTGCTGGCCGAACGATGCCTTGATTTTGAACATGTCCATCCATTCGACATTGTCCATGAACGACTCGTTGGCGAGGTCCCATGCTGCGCTGACGCTCCAGAAGTTGCCCCAGCGGTGTTCGCGAGTGAATCGTGAGGAGGCGTCGCGGCGGTAGCTTACGCTGGCGAAGTACTTGGAGTCGAAGTCGTAGTTGACGCGGCCGAAGTATCCGCGGGTGGCGTATGAGTCGATTGTGCCGCCTACCTCGAGGTTGTCGATTACGTTGCTCAGAGTGTAGTTGTCGTTGGAGAAGATAGTCTCGCCGCTGCCGTAGATGTCGGCCATGTTGAGGTCGTAGCTCTCGTAGCCGAGGAGCACGTCGATGTTGTGTACGTCATTGAATGTTCTGGCGTAGTTGGCGAGGAACTGGAGGTTGATCGAGCGGTTGCGGATGGTCTGCTGGGTCACGTTGCCGCCGTACATCGCCATCTGGCCGTAGCGGTTGTTGCCCATAGAGTTGTAGCGCTGCCACTCGAGCCAGTATCCGAGCGACCCGGTGAGGGTGAGGCCCTGAATCTGGGTGGGGGTGATCTGTGCGAACCATTTTCCGTTGAACACGTCGTAGAGGTATTCCTCCTTGTTGTATACGAGCTCGCCGGTGGGGTTACCGCCTGCCATGAATGTACGAGAGAAGGGCATGCCGTCGAGGCCGCTCATACCGTAGTCGTAGAGCACACGGTTGGAGGTGGGGTCGTGCTTGAAGTTGCCGCTTGCGTCGCGCAGGTACATCGGGTACATCGGGCCGATGAAGTTGGCGATATAGGATGCGTTGCCCGAATATCCCTCTTTATCCTGTCCGTAGGGCTTGTTGGAAGCCTGGTAGGTATAGGTCATGTTGGTGCCGATCTTGAGCCAGTCCTTGGCCTGGTACTCTACGGTGGCACGTGTGGTGAGGCGCTTGAAGTCCGACTCCTGGATTACGCCCTGGTCGTCGAGGAACGATGCGCTCACCATATAGTTCATGCGGTCGTTGCCACCGCTCACGCTGAGGTTGTACTCCTGGCGGAAGCCGTTGTGGTATGTACCCTTCTTCCAGTCGTCGGGCATGAGGCCGATGTTGCGGGCCTGGTCAAAGTTGCCGAGGGTGGCGTTGGGGTTCATTGTGCCGTCGGCGAGGAAGAGGTGTTCGCCCTGGGGGATGGTGTACATCTGGTAGCCGAACACGTTTCTGTTGCCGCTGGGGGCATCCATGTAGGCGTTGGCATACTGTATGCCTATATCTTCGCCACCGGCAGCGGTGTAGTAGTTGCGTATCGAGCGGTAGAAGAGACCGTAGTATGTGGGTATGTCGTCGACAGTCTCGTAGTCGCTCACCTGGCGCGAGTTGGCACCCCAGCGTGCTTCGAGAGTCACCTTGGCGGGGCCGGCCTGGCCGCGCTTGGTGGTGACGAGAATCACACCGTTGGCGCCGCGGGCACCGTAGAGGGCGGCCGAAGCGGCGTCCTTAAGTACGGATATCGACTGTACGTCCTGGGGGTTGATTGAGTTGAGGCCGCCGTCGTAGGGTATTCCGTCGACTACATAGAGCGGGGTGGTCTTGGCGTTGATGGAGCCTACACCGCGGATGAGCACTGTGGGCTCTTCGCCGGGCTGACCGGTGGTCGACTGGAGCTGTACGCCCGATACGGTGCCTTTGAGCACTGACGTCACGTCGGTCACGAGGCGGTCGGAAATGTCGGATGCGTTGACCACAGATGCCGAGCCGGTGTAGGTGGAGCGCTTGGCTGTACCGTAGGCCACGGCGATTACCTCGTCGAGCTGGTTGGCGCTGGTGAGCTCGATGCGCATGGTGCCGGTGGGGGCGATGGCAAGCTCACGGGTGTGCATGCCTACATACGACACCTTGATGTGGTTGACACTCTCGGGAAGGGACAGGCTGAACTGTCCGTCGATGTCGGTGGCGGTGCCGTCGGTTGTGCCTACACCCATCACGGTGGCACCTACCAGAGGCTCTCCGTCCTCAGCACTTACTACGATACCCTGTACAGTGCGGTTGGCCGCAAACGTAGCGAAGGTAAACGCGAAAAGTGCCGTTAGAAAAAAAACGATTCTTTTCATACTTTGTAACTGTAATACTGTAATATAGACTAACTTTAATACTGTGAATCTTCTTTTGAAATCGAAATGCGGCGGTTGCTTGGCTACCTCTCGCGGGGTTCTTGCAGCGCCATATTCATGTCGGTTGTCAGTGAATCGGGACTGCAAAATTACTCGATTTCACATTGCAAAACAAAATTTAACCATAAAAAGATTAAACAAAACGCATTTTTATGGAAATTTTCTTGTTTTCGGCCTGTTTTCCGAGCAAAGTCGCACCCGGCCCCGCTGCATGCCTCTTTTGAAAAATTGCAAACGTTACATCGATATAAATGTATTAAAAATCACAAATCGGAATAAACAAATGTTAATTTAACAATAATTAACCCCAATGGGGGGGGGTAGAAGTCTATTTTATTAGTAATTTTGCATGCCATTAGCAGGCATATGATATATTCTGCCTGAAACAGTTGGTAATGGAAAAGTTAGCGCCGGGCTGTTTCCGGTGTGGAAATTTAAGCGTATGAGATGAGGAAATATCTTCGACGTGCTATAATTTTAATCGTCTTATTGTTTGCAGGAACAATCGCTACGGAGGCACAACTTGCAGTAAAAAACAACCTGTTGTACGACCTTACAACAACTCCTAATCTTGGTCTGGAGTATGGGGTAGGGTACCGTTCTACCGTCAATCTTGTCTATGGCCTCAACCCCTGGAGCTTCTCCGGCGGAGAGCGCAAAGCCAAGCACTGGGTGCTCATGCCCGAGTACCGCTGGTGGCTCTGCTCGCGCTTCAACGGCCACTTCTTCGGAGTGCACGCCCTCGGCGGAGAGTTCAACGCCTCCAACGTCAATATCCCCGTGCCCGGAGCCTTCTTCGGAGGCGACAACCTGCGCAGCGGAGTGCGCGACTATCGCTATCAGGGCAGCTTCCTCGGAGCCGGAGCCACCTACGGATACCAGTGGATACTCTCACGCCACTGGAACATCGAGGCCGAGGTCGGAGTCGGATACGCCCGCGTGTGGTATGACAAATATGCCTGCGGCGAGTGTGGCGCGCGCCTGGCCGACGGAGGCACCAACTACTTCGGCATCACCAAGCTCGGTATCTCATTCCTCTATCTCTTCTAACCTATGATTACCGCCTACGCTATGAAACGACTTTTACTCTCTATGTATATGTTGGCCGCCGCAATGCTCCCGGCCACACTCTTTGCGGCACAGTCGACGGGCATCACACGCAACATCGACTTCCACCGTGCCGGCCCCGACATGCGCGTGGCCATGGACCTCGTGCTCGACTCCCTTGCCCTCGGCGCCGACCATCAGATCTACGTCACCCCGGTAATCAACGGAGGCACAGCCGACTCCACACAGCGTGTCGCCCTCCCCACGGTCCTCATCAACGGGCGCAACATGCACTACGCCTACGAGCGCGGGTCGCTGCGCCGCGAGATTGTCGACTCCTACAACCTCTCGGCCGAGATATGGCGCCACAACGGACGTCCCCAGCAGCATCCCTACGCCGAGACCACACCCATGCGCCGGTGGATGTACGGCCCCAAGGCATTCCTCAGCATCGTCTACGACACTTGCGGATGCGGAGTGCCCGCCGGACGCGAGATTGTGAAGATACCCCTCGGCCTCACCCCCGTGATGCGCCACGCCTATCTCACCCCCGAAGTCACCGAGCTCCCCGTGGCCATCCACGAAGGCAAGGCCCGCGTGCAGTTTGAGGTCGACCGCACAGAGCTCCACCCCGAGCCCTACAAGTGCCGCAACGGACAGCGCATCGACAACCGCGAGCAGCTCTCCATCATCTACGACTCCATACGCTACGCCACCTCCGACCCCAACGTCGAGATAGCACGTATCGACATATGCGGATACGCATCGCCCGAGTCGCCCTACAGCCACAACGACTACCTCGCCACCAACCGCTCGCGCGCACTCGCCGAGTACATAGGCGAGCGATTCAGCCTACCCGCCGAAAAGTGTACCTACAGCGCCGTGCCCGAAAACTGGGGCGAGTTCCGCGAGATGGTTGTAGCCTCGCCCGAGCTTACCGACCGCCAGCGCGCCGACCTCATCGAGCTTATCGACGCACCCACCTACGGCCCGTCTGACTTCGACGCCAAGGAGCGCACCCTCAAGACCGACCCGCGCTTCGCACGCCTCTACCGCGAGCTAATTCTCCCAAAATGGTTCCCGCGCCTCCGTGCCACCAAGTTTGCCATATCCACACGCCTCAAGCCGATGTCCGACGAGCAGCTCGCACGCATCATCGACACCGACCCTGAGATGATGTCGCTCAACCAGATGTTCCGCGTGGCACGCCTCTACCCTGAGGGCTCACCCGAGTTCAACCGCGTGATAGGCATCGCCCTCAAGCATTACCCCGACTCGCCGGTGGCCAACCTTAACGCCGCCGTAGCTGCCATTGCCGATGCCGACTACGACCGCGCGGCTACTCTGCTCGACCGCGCCGGCGACTCGCCCGAGGCAGAGAACGCACGTGGTGTCGTGGCGGTACGTCGCGGCGACTTCGACACTGCCCGCACCCACTTCCTCAAGGCTGCCGACCGCCTGCCCGAGGCCGCCAAAAACCTTGAAGAGCTACCGTAATAATCCCCCTCCCTCTCTCCCCGCCAATCGTTATCATTCCCTTAAACAGAGGCTTTACAAAAACCTATTCATATATACACAGTTGCTGGCCGCTTGACACCATCCCCCACGATGGTGCCTGGTATGCACTCTGCATCTGAATTTTATCAATCAATCACATAATTTCTCAATCACATGAAATTTAACAGATTTATTTATGCGACGATGGCAGCTGCCCTCCTCGCAGCCTGCTCCGACAAGGACCCCCTCGGCGATGGTCCCGACAACGGTGTCGGCAATCCCGGTGAGAACATCGGCGACGGCTACGTGGCCGTGCAAATCAACCTCCCGACAAATGTTGTTTCTGCTGCTCCCCGTGCCACCAACGACAACTTTGACGACGGTACACCCAACGAGTATCGTGTGAGCAATGGTGCCCTCCTCCTCTTTACCGCAGCTCCTACCGACAAAGAGGGTGACGCCGTATTCAAAGCGGCCTACGACCTCAACCTCGAGAGCTACTGGATTTCCAAGCCCGACGAGACTGACAACATCACAACCTCCAACCTCGTTGCTGTACAGGTCACCAACCCTGCCCAGTCCGGCGAGAAACTCTATGGCCTCGTGATGGTCAACTTCCGCAACGTAGCAGGTATCGGCGAAGGCAATACCCTCCAACTTAAAGCCGCTGACGGAAGTCCTGCTGAATTCTCCGGCAAATTTTCCGACCTTGTGAATAAAATCAGCGAATGTCCGTTCTATACCGGTACAGGCACAGGTGCTACCAACTTCTTCATGACCAATGCTCCTCTGAGCAGCGTGGCTGACAATACCAAGCCCAAGGCTTCCAACGTGACCACACTCGTCGACATCACCGACGGCATCAAGCGCACACGTCTTGAAGCTGAGAACGCTCCTGCCGGCTCATTCTTCGTTGAACGCGCCGTGGCCAAGGCCACCCTTTCGGTCACTGCCAACAACGGACTGAACGTAGGCACAGGAGAAAATGCTGTGCACTTCACAGCCGAAAATATCGAGTGGACTCTCAATGCCACCAACACAAAGTCGTATATCGTGCGTAATATGGGCGACCTCTCCTATATCGGCTACCAGAGCCCCGGCAAGCCTTTCCGTATGGTCGGCAACCAGAAGATGGGTACTACCCAGATTCAGCCCGAGGTCGACCTTTACCGTACATACTGGTGTATTGACCCCAATTATGACACCTATACCGAGGGCGACCTTACCTATAAGGAAGACAAGACTACTACTGACTTTGTAAAGGCCGGTAGCGGAAATCCCCTCTATTGCTACGAGAATACATTTAATGTAGATCATCAGCTTCATCAGTACACTACCCAGGCTATCGTAAAGGTACAGTTCAAGGTAGAAGGTGCTGACGACGCCGCCACATTCTATACCATCAACGACCGCCAGGACATCATCTATACCGATAAGGATGAAGTCATCACATATCCTGTAAGCTATATCCTTCAGGATTCGCGAGTTGCCGCTGCTGTCAAGAAGGCTATTGAGGGTACAGGCCAGTCGGTAAGCATTACCAACGAGAACTATAACAAGTACATGACCATCACATTCACCCGCAATGACAAGGGTCTGTATGCTGTAAGCGCTATTGAATTCATCGCTACCGAATTCGAGAAGCTCAACAACGGCAAGGATCCCTCCGATTCCGAATATGTACAGGGTAAGAAACCCGAATTGGAAGGTACTGCATATGCAAATCTTCTTATCGACGTCAATAAAGCATACACAATCGCCGAGTATAAGGATGGTGTAAGCTACTATCCCGTACGCTTCAAGCATTTCGCCGGCGCAAATGCTTCTGACAATAATGACCTCGCTCCCTGGGATGCCGACAAAGTTGGCGCTTCATCCTATGATTATGCCGGATATACCGGAGACAAGTCGGGCGACGCCGAAAACATGTGGCTCGGCCGCTACGGTATGGTCCGCAACAACTGGTACGACCTTAATGTCACCGGCTTCAACAAGCTCGGCAAGCCCTCTATCGGCGGCCTCGAGGTTGACTCCGACGGCACTCCCGACGACAACGTAGAGCAGTGGATTGCCTTCAAGGTCAACATCCTCTCTTGGGCTAAGCGTGTACAAAGCGTAGATCTCTAATCTATATTACGGAGTATTCTCCGACACACATTCTCTTAAACCATAATCGCGGGCACGGCTCAGGGCCGTTGCCACCACAGCGCACCCCCTCCCGGCCCGCGATTATTTTTTTACTCCTTCATCCCCCTCTTCCCCTCTACATCATCTCTCCGACTCCTCAACAACCATAAGCTACCTCTTTCCTGCCCCATTCTCTCTCCGCCCCATATAAACCGATCAAAACAAGATGACCCGCTTATCTCAATATATAATAGCCGCCTGCTCCATGGCTGTCGCCATGCTTGCAGCATCATGCACAATGATCCAGGACTCTGTCGACTACTGTCCCACCGGACTTTACGTACGCTTTGTCTACGATTACAATACCGCGCGTGCCGACATGTTCAAGGACCACGTCGGTCACGTCAGGCTCTACGTGTACGATGAGCAGGGTCACAAGGTTGCCGAGCGCTCGGTGTCCAACACCACCGCCTCTGCCCCCCTTGCCGACTACGGCTACGCACTCCATCTCGACCCCTCCGAGCTAAAGCCCGGACGCTACCGCCTCCAGGCTGTGGCCATGCAGCGCGACTGGGACACCGCAGCCGCTGCCACCGGAGCACGCTACCGCCACGAGGCCGAAGTGACCCACGGCGAGGCAATGCGCATCACCCTCGACCACGACCCCGACGTGATACCCGGCACCGAGCAGCACCTCGTCGACCACAAGAGCCTACCCCTCGATACACTTTGGCACACACTCAAGGTACAGAGCCACGCACCCACCGACGGTGTCGCTCCCCTCGCCATACAGCGCACATCGCGACCCTACTCGGTATACCCCCTCGACGAACAGTATGTGACCGTCACCGACAACATGGCCACATACGCCACCATATCGCTCATACGCGACACCAAGCATCTCAACATCACCATGCGCCATCTCGACTTCCCCGACGATGTGTTCCATCAGGATTACGAGCTGACGTTGGTCGACGACAATGCTACTCTGCTCCACGACAATGCCCTCGCCCCGGCCGACTCCCTGAGGTATACTCCCTATGCCGCATGGACCACGCGATTCACCGACGGCGGTGTGATTGTCGACCCCACGGTGCCACGGGCCGACGCGGGCGACGATGCCCCCGACGGACTCCGCTACCAGCGTACAGCCCACTACAATCTCATGTTCAACCGTCTGATGTATAACGACGATGCCGCCCGCTCAGCCATTCTCCAGGTGCGCAACCTCAACTCAGGCAAGGTAGTGGCACGCATCAACCTCCCCTACATGCTCGCCGAAGGGCGCGCGGCCTACGAGCTCTACGGCTACTCCCCCCAGGAGTATCTCGACCGCGAGTACGACTACCATCTCAACCTCTTCCTCAAGGGTGAGTCGTGGGCCTACTGCGACATCGTGGTCAACGTGCTCTCATGGTCAAAACGCCATCAGAACGAAGAACTCTGACCCCCATCCCAGCCATATCTCCACCCCGTTGAATATTAATGTACCGCATATATAAAGTCATATTACCGATTCTGCTGCTGCTCGCCGCCGCATGCTCGTCCGATTCCATATCAGGGCCGGACAGTGCGCCCGTGCCCCCCGCCTGTCCGGAAGGGCCGGTAGAGTTCGGCATGCTCATCTCGCTCGGCGACAATGACGGGGAGCGCTCGTATGGCGACATGCCCTCCGGACGCGCCACACCCACCGACGGCGACTACGACCCCGGTGCGGGCTACGAGAACTTCATCGATATCAGCGCCGGCGACTTCGCTCTCTATATCTTCACCTCCGGCGATGCACCATCACTCATAGCGCGCGCCGAGATTACCGGCCTTGTGCCTGCCGACGGCGGCACCTCCGAGTCGTCCAAGCGCTATCTGTGCCGCTTCCGCGTCGACGATGCCAAGCTCCTCTTTGATACCACCGGCAAGGCATACTTCCGCCTCGTCATGCTCGCCAACTGGCATGCATGGACACTCGCCTCAGGCCAGTGGGCCGACTACCCCGTGCTCGCCGCCGGAGCCACTGTCGACGACCTCTACCGCGCCGTCGGCTCCACACGCTCATTCCCCGAGAAGGCTGTAGGCCCCGAGCTCACCCGCGACACCCGCGTGCCCCTCTTCGGCATCCACCAATATTCGGACGTCGACCTCATGGCCAACGGCCTTACCGACCTCGACGAGACTCTCCATCTGCTCCGCGCTTTCGCCAAAATCGAGGTATACGACGCCCCCGACACCAAGCGCGCCATCGAGTCGGTAAGCCTTACCCGATGCAACACCCTCTTCAAGTGTATGCCCTCGCGCGTATACGACAAGGGCGACTATGTCACCGGTTCCCACACCACCGACTATGTCGACCATGTGAGCCTGCCCGGCGATGACGCCGATGCCGACGGAGCGGCCGCCCCCGGCGTGAGCACCGACATCCCGTTCTTCAAATACTCCAAAGGCAACTCCGGCAAGGGCTCCTGGATAATCTACGTCCCCGAGTACGACAACACCTCGGCCTCGGCCACCAAAGCGCAGATCAAAGTCACCTTCTCTGGCGATTTTCCTGATTCGGAGGACTATGTAGATTTTAAATATTATAGTGGCAATCAGAAAGATGTCGAATTTGATATATCAAGGAACAATTGGTATATATATCAGATAAACAAGAGTATTGATTCGGATGTGAAAGTAACAGTAGTAGTACTTCCATATTCTTCAGTAATTCTTGATCCCGACTACGGATTGGAAATTGAAAAGGATTTTATTCCTGTCTATGACGATAATGGTTATATAATGGCATATTATGACTATCATACAGGAATATATTATGGTACAGATAAGGTAACTGTCATATTTAATCCGTCATGGTCGATAGATCCCGTGACCGGTTGGTATCTCATTCACGATGATAACGGTAAGCTGATTTACTATTACGATGCTTCTACCGGACAATATTATGATTCTGCCCGTAATCCGATTGATAATCCGTTTCTTTAACGACCTCATAACATTATGAATTCTTTTATCCGACATATATATTTTTTTATTTCTTTCTTTGCCGGCATAATATTCTACGGTTGTGTCGATGAGATGGAATATTATTCCGCTGACGGTGTTGATGGTTCTGAAGTCGATATAAGGTTGACTATTACCTATGAGGCAGAACAATCCATCGAACTTTCAACGCGTGCCTCCAGTGTTGCCGACGGTGATGCGATATCTGATATTACCTCTCTTGCGATGTTGGTATATAATCCGGATGGAACTCTATATAAAGCATATCAGGTACTTGGCGGTACTCCTTCTTCCGATATATCCGGTGTGAAACATACCAAGGATGAAGCAAAGCTCCCTGATGGTACTATTACCGACACTCCAAATGGCAGAGTAGACTATAATCTGCATATACGCTCAGGTTATTATTATGCGTATGCTGTGGCAAATATTCCTGACTTACTGTCTGATAATACCGGGAAATATGATTATTCCACACGTGATGCTCTGAAGCGTATTCGTAGGGATTGGGATGAATCTGTCCTCGCTAATAACTCGGAGATGCTTGGTATATTTACTGTTGGCGACCCCGATAGAAATGCCACTGATGATAATACTATTGCAATATCAAAAAAACAGCCTCAACTTTATGCATGGGCTCGACGACTGGCATCAAAGGTGACTGTCGGGTTTGATGGTACTGACCTCTATAATGGAGTCCAGGTATATATTCGCGACATATCAATAAAAGATATTCCTAAGAATTGTTATCTTGGATTGGAGAATCATCCGGGGCTAAAAGCTGACGGGACTGAGGCTCCGCGGTCACAGAGATATGATGTGGATAATGGTTTGATAGCTCTTGGTGGAACTCGCTATATAGAAAAGGATTTGCCGTATAGCTCAGGGAACGGAGGTACTATTATTATGCCTGACAATTACAAGCATATATGCAATTCCAAGCATCGTTTCCTGGGTAAAGGAGATGACGATAGTGATGAGCCAGAGAAACTTGATAAAGACCATGCGTATAAGGCCGAGTCATTGTTTTTTTATGAAAACATGCAAGGTATTGGCAAATCGAAAAAGCAGTCGCAGGACGGTACCAAAATAGATTTCCCTAATCCTGATGAAAATAAGGATGGTTCCGGTTGGAAGGATGAAAAAGCCTATGGGACTTACGTAGAGGTAACAGGTTTCTATAGGTGTAATTCTCCAAATGGTTATATTAGTTCCGGAAATATAAAATTCCGGTTTATGCTGGGACAGAATGCGGAGGATGATTATAATTCTATCCGCAACACTCACTATAAACTTACATTACGTTTCAAGGGCTATGGTAATGATGCAGACTGGCATATAGAGTATGAAGAAAATTCAGGTATTTATGCATCAATGCCTGTATATGTCTCATATCTGTATAATAAGCGGACGACTGTTCCTATCAAGATTGTAGGTCGAATAAAACCTGGTACAAAATTGTCGGCAGAGATAGAAGATTCGCAGAAAGGGTTATGGAAGCCTTGGGGTGACGGTTCTGAGGCGTTCCCTATACCCCCTACAACGATGTATCATAGTGCGAACGATATTTTTAATGACGGAGCCTGGAATGGGTTCCTTGCATTGAAAAAATCGAATATTTTACAGGTCGAGGATCCGGCGTATAAAGATTTGGGATCTCGATTTACTCCAGAGACCACGAAATATAATGAAACGCATTGGAAGGAAAAAAATCGACTGGTAGGAAAAAGAGATTATGAAATAGGAAATGAACTTGGAGACACTTATCAGGAATTCGGTGATGATAGCGATAATGCAGAAGGTAAATATAGTGTGAATTTTACTGCATATGATGACTCCCGGAAAACTGTTGTAGAACGAGTATTTAATATTCCGTTATATACACGTCCAAAGAATCTTGTCACGAAGACTGCATATACCGGCAATAACGTATATTCGTCACATCCAAGATTCTGTAAAGTCAAATTTACAGCAACCTTGTGGGATACAGATAAGAATGATTGGGTGGATAAATCGATAACTCTCAATGTAATTCAGGTGCGCCGTATTGAGAATCCAAAGGCGGTGTGGCGTGATAAGACATCTGACCCGTTTCATGTTGTTCTGACTCGTTTGATTGCCTACGGCAAGGAAAATTATCAGAAATTTGACTCCGATGGTATCTGGAGTGCATCGATTGTAAGTGGCAGTGACCCGATTATTACATTGAGTACAACTCCGGAGGGTCTTGGTCCTAACCGTATACCTCAATCTAATGTCAACCGAATAGAGGGTGGTGCGCAGTGCCCAATAGATTTTAATATTAATTTCAATGGAAATGAGGGCTTTGCTGTTGTACGTGTCAGATATCACAATCTTATGTGTGAGCATGATATATTTGTACGCAAAGGCATCGGTCCGGTTGCATTGGTTGATAATGGAGTAGAGTGGCAACCTACTAATATTTATAGATTTGCTACAGGAAATAAGCCAGTTCGGACTGCTGATCCTCGCGAAGCAGGTTCATTTTTTAGACGTGGGTCATATACAGCCATACTTGAAGATAATGATGTAACATATCCTCCGGATGTAGAACATAAAGGTAATTTATCGACGCAATCATTTAAGGTGCTTGCTTCGGGAAAAACGTCTCAGGAGTCCAAGAAGTGGGATGATATTACTCCGGATATTAAGGTTATGGATAATACTATCGAGTTCAGTGATGGACACAAGGGTGCTTATGACTGGCCTGTTAAACCATCTGTAAGTGGCGAGCGCTTGGCTTCGATCGATGACTTTTATGAATTGATAGCTCCTGATTATACGGTTGATACTTGGCCTATTAAACAGGCATATGGAGTGCTGTATGGTGATGGGGCTACAGAAACGCAGACATCTTTTGCTAAAGCACATGGATATACAAGAAGTAATCCGGATCCAGAATCCGGCATGCGCGGTATAGTTGTCTATAATAAGAATAATATGAAGCAGGTGTTCTTCCCGATTGGAGCAACCGGGCATGGACGTAGAAAAGGTAATGCATGGGTTTCGGAGCCGGGAGTGTTACGTTATGCAGGACGTAATGCAGCTAATCCAACAATCTATGCCCCTCTGTTCTATGACTTGTATAAGCGCCCTGGAGCTGTCTACTGGTGTAAGTTATGTCGCTCGTTACCTGATAACCCGGATAAAAAATACTCATCAGCATTTGACTTCAATTATTTTGCTTATGGCTTTGAAGGATTCTCAAATGATGCATTGGGTTATATTGATAAAACAATTCAGCTTGATGGGACTAATTCATCTGCGTGTTTTTTGCGAACAGTTATTGATCCCAAACTAAGGAATAAATGATTTATTCATGGGGAATGGCAAGGGTTGTGTTGTCACTCCTGCTGCTTGTGGTGGCGGGCGGCTGCATTACTGAGAAGGATGAGCCGGTGGTGTCGCTTGCTGTGGGCGATGCCGTGCCGCAATTCTCGGTAACGCTCGATGACGGCACGCTCTTCGACTACGACGCAATCCGCCGCCACCGTTGCGTCATCGTATTCTTCGACACCTCGTGCCCCGACTGCCGGGCCGCCCTCCCAGTCATACAGTCGGTAGCCTCAGAGCTCGCCGCCTCTCCATCCGGCGTTGCCGCCGCTGAGCTGCTCACCTCCGGTGTAGTTTATCCCTCTTCTGAGCTCTCCGAGCATGCCGATTCATCCTCGGATACCTCCGATGAAGCCATGGATGTGCGCTTCATCTGCATTTCCCGAGGCGAGGCGCAACCCTCGGTGGGCGCCTATTGGCAGGAGTCCGGTCTCACCCTCCCGTATTCCGCACAGCCCGACAATGCCGTCTACCGCCTCTTCGCCAACCGCATCATTCCGCGCGTCTACGTCACTCGTCCCGGCTCCCCCCTCCCTGTCATCTCCGCCATCTTCGTCGAGCGCCTCACCCCCGAAGCCCTCGCCGCCGCCCTCCGCTAACGCGCGTTGGGCCGCCCCCTTGTGTATCCCCCGCATCC
>NZ_JAIDKI010000212.1 GCF_029051885.1 Muribaculum sp. | reverse complement strand
TCGTCACATGTCGAAAATCGTCTCAAGCTATACGACCCTGGCGGCAACATTTATTATTAAACAAGCTCTAATTATAAAACACTGATATCCGACATTTTGCTCATACCATCGTGCCGAAAGCCGTCAGTAGCGACGAAGATATAAGCATATAGATTACCATGCCTATAATGTCGTTGGTGATAGAGATAAACGGGCCGGTGGCAAGGGCCGGATCGATTTTGAATTTCTCGAGAGTCAGGGGCACGAACGTTCCGAACACCGAGGCAAACACTACTACCGCAAAAAGCGACAGCGATACCGCTATAGTGGTCACCTGAGTCGGCCCCATGGCAAACACATTGTAGACAAATACCAGCAACGATATGATACTGGCATTGAGTAGGCCTACGCCAAGTTCCTTAAATATCTGTTTCGCCGACGATTTCACATCAAGAGAGCCATTGGCAAGACCCTGCACGATGATAGCCGACGACTGTATGCCCACATTTCCTCCCGTGCCGCCTATAAGGGGAATAAACAGCGCCATGGCCGGATTGACAGTAAACGCGCCCTCGAAATTGCCGAGAATCAACGAGTTGCCGATACCGCCCAATATGCCTATTAGAAGCCAGGGGAGGCGAGCCTTGGTCTGAGTGAAAAGAGTGTCGTCGCTCTCTACGTCGCCCGACAGACCCGATGCCAGCTGATAGTCACGCTCGCTCTGCTCGCGCGCCTCGTCCATTACGTCGTCGACGGTAATCTGTCCGACCAGACGCCCTATCGAATCGACTACCGGCATGGCCACAAGGTCATACTTCTCAAAGTCGAGAGTAAGATCGTCGATTGGAGTATCGGTCTTCACGGCTACCGGGTCGGTCTCCATCACATGCTTTATCTTGCTTACCGACGGGTGGGTAAGCATCTTCTTCAGGGGGAGCACACCAAGCAGACGGTAATCATTGTCGACAACATACACATAATATATGTCGTCGAGATTCTCGGCCTGGAGTCGCATCTCCTGTATACATTGCGGCATCGACCAGTTTTCGTTGACCACAATCATCTCGGTGCCCATAAGACCACCGGCCGTGTCTTCGTCATATTTAAGCAGGTCGATAATATCGCCGGCCTGCTCCACGTCGTCGATATGGGCCAGAATCTCGTCGCGGTCCTCCTCGTCGAGTTCCTGCATGATGTCGACGGCATCGTCGGTGTCGAGGTGTACCACCTGTCGGGCGATATCCTCGGTCGACATCGCACTCAACAGCTTATGACGGTCATCCTCATCAAGCTCCATCAGCACGTCGGCCGCAGTCTCGTCGTCGAGCAGCCGATAGAGAAATTCCGCCTCTTCAAGGTCAAGATCCTGGTACAGCTCAGCGATATCGGCGGGATGAAGGTCGGCAATCGCCTTACGCGCCTCGTCCTCATCATGTCGCTCGATTATAGCTTTCAGGCTGTCGAGATACTCGGGAGAATGTTCTTTCATCAGAGTTCGTTGGGAGTATTATTCTGCACGCCGGATACGGCGCCTCTTACACTGGCGGCCAGATTGGTCAGCTCGACAAAATCGGCCACCGACAATTGCTCAGGGCGCTTTGCCCAGAGCGGTGATTCAGGGAGGGATGCTCCCGCCGGCAACAGGCCGCGTATGGAGTTGCGCAGAGTCTTGCGACGCTGTCCGAATGTGGTCTTCACAATCGTGCGGAACAGACGTTCGTCGCAACCGAGATCGGTCACACCGTTGCGTGTCATTATTATCACACCCGACTTGACCTTTGGCGGCGGATTAAACACATGCTCGTCGACAGTAAATAGATACTTCACATCGTACCACGCCTGTAGCAGCACGCTCAGTATACCACGGGCCTTAGTGCCGGGTCCCGCGGCAAGACGCTCGGCCACCTCACGTTGCAGCATTCCGCTACAACATGGTATCATATCCTTGTAGTCGAGTACCTTGAAGAATAT
This sequence comes from Muribaculum sp., assembly GCF_029051885.1. GTDB lineage: Bacteria > Bacteroidota > Bacteroidia > Bacteroidales > Muribaculaceae > Muribaculum. Next base: position 735 of record NZ_JAIDKI010000212.1, on the reverse strand, counting down.
CTGCGACGAGATATTATAGGGATAATTGCCAATCACACAGAACGGCTTGCCTCCCATTTTGTCGGCCAGATCCATCTGAAGAAAATCGCCGTCGATTATGCGCTCGCCCTGCAACTGAGGAAAGTTCTCATGCAAGTAGTCGATGCTCTCGCCGTCAATTTCGACAACCGTCACATCGTGGCCGTCGGCAATAAGATACTTGGTGAGCATACCCATGCCCGGACCTACCTCTACTACCGGAGTGCCAACATATGCCGACAGCGTGTCGGCGATACGCCTCGACACACTCTCGTCGGTAAGGAAGTGCTGTCCCAAAGCCTTTTTAGGCCGTACTTTGCCGTTGTTTGCCATGTGAAAAAGCAGTTTTGTAATATTCAAACAACAAATTTACCATCTTTTCTCAAATATCATGCAAATACTCTGATTTTAATTCATGACGATTGACTCTAAGCATGTCTTTTTTATAAGAGAATGTTCAATAATAAGAGCTTGTTTAATAATAAATGTTGCCGCCAGGGTCGTATATATTGAGGCGATTTTCGACATGTGACGAAGGAGATTACTGAAAATAACCACAGATTCGTTTGTACGACAGATATAATTTGCGTATCTTTGAATAAGAGCCGATTAGACAATATTACCTGCCGTCAGGGCGGTAACATTTAGAGCTTGTTTAATAATAAATGTTGCCGCCAGGGTCGTATAGCTTGAGACGATTTTCGACATGTGACGAAG
>NZ_JAIDKI010000211.1 GCF_029051885.1 Muribaculum sp. | reverse complement strand
CCCTCATCACAAGCGAAAATCTGCTCGACGAATGACCGCCCTGACGGTAACATTTATTATTAAACAAGCTCTTAATGTTGGATTGCTATATTTTAGACAATCTCTCAGACTTTATCAAGATGCTTTTCCGAAAAATTGCTATATTCGCAGAATAATTGTAGAGGTCCACTCTACTTCATGAATACAGATATTAATATTAGTTTTGCTATAATTGGATTATGAACAATATAAACAAAGACAAACTGCCTGTGATTCTTGTGTCTAACGACGATGGAATCAATGCGCCGGGCATACACCGTCTGATTGACTATGTAGCGGGACGCGGACGTATCATAGCCGTTGCGCCCGATGGCCCACGTAGCGGACAGTCGTCGGCTCTCACGGTAAATTCGCCATTGCGTATCACCCGTCTGCCTGACTATAATGGTGCGGAAATGTATAGTGTCAACGGCACACCGGTTGATTGTGTCAAGCTCGCAGTGCATGTTGTCCTTGGTGATAAACGTCCTGATATTCTCCTTTCCGGTATCAATCATGGATCCAATTCTGCGATTAATGCATTGTATTCCGGTACAATGGGGGCAGTATTCGAAGGGTGTCTATTGGGGGCGGACTCAATAGGTTTTTCCTACCACAGCCATGATGAGAATGCATCGCTTGCGGCATGTGCGCCTGTCGTAGACGAAGTTGTAACCCGTGTGATTGAAAACGGATTGCCCAAAGGTGTGTGTCTGAATGTGAATATCCCCAAATGTGACAAAGTCGCAGGCATAAAGATTGCACGCGCAGCCGAAGGATACTGGACTGAAGAATACGCAGAGTATACCGATCCTCACAACCGACCATATTATTGGCTCACAGGACGTTTTCATAATACCGAACCGGATGCCTCCGACACCGATCTTTATTGGACCGACCGTGGATATGCCTCAGTAGTGCCGTGCCGTCCTGATCAGACTGCTTATGCCGATATGTCGGCTATAAAATCACTTTTTGAGGATTGAGCCGCTATCCTGTTTAAACTTGCTCGATGCAAATTCAATGAAAGGTGAGTGGCATATAAATAAAATGAGTAACTTTGTGCCTGTATGGACTCTTCTACTCTAAAATCACAATCACCATATAAGCGTGGCGCTGATTGGGGTGCCTGGTTCGGCATTTACCTGTCGATCCTGTTTTTCGTCACATCATATTCGGTAAGCAGTCCGGTATGCGCCTTGATTGGGTTGCTTATGATTATCGGAGTGCCTCCGTGCATCTATTTTATGTTGCGAAAAAGCTATGTGTCCGATAATGGGACTACCATATTCTCATCTCTGTGGATGGAAGGTATCTCAATATTCTTTTTCGGCGGCTTGATTGCATCGATTGTCGCAATGATATATATGCGTTGGATTGACCCGACTTTTTTTGACAATCGGATTGACATTCTAATCGACATGTATTCATCCATGGATATGCAGCAGGCACAGGATGCAGCTGACATGCTGACCGCAGCGCGCGATCAGAAACTCTTGCCTAAACCCATCGAACTTACTGTCGATATGTTGTGGCTGATTGTGTTTTCCGGGTCGATTCTATCGATGATTATGTCATGGTTGGTTCAGTTGACAAAGGTGAACCCTAAAGCTCATAACCAAAAGAAATAAAATTTAATATAATTAAGTCTATGGACATATCTGTCGTAGTACCTCTATATAACGAAGCAGAGTCCCTTCCCGAACTTGAGTCATGGATTGACCGAGTTATGAAAAATAATGGGTTCTCTTATGAGATACTTTTCATTAATGATGGATCTACCGATGATTCATGGGAGGTAATCTCGAGCCTTTCCAAAAAGAATCCGTCAGTTCGTGGGGTCTGTTTCCGCCGTAATTATGGAAAGTCGCCAGCCCTGAATACCGGCTTTGCCCGAGCTAAAGGCGATGTGGTGATAACTATGGATGCAGATCTTCAGGACAGCCCGGATGAAATACCGGAACTATACCGGATGATTACAGAAGAGGGCTACGACCTTGTAAGCGGATGGAAGCAGAAACGCTACGATCCCTTGTCAAAGACAATCCCGACCAAACTCTTTAATGCTACCGCACGCAAGGTAAGCGGCATCCATAATCTGCATGATTTCAATTGCGGGCTTAAGGCCTATCGGTCAAAAGTAATAAAACATATTGAGGTTTATGGCGATATGCATCGCTATATTCCTTATCTTGCTAAGAATGCCGGGTTTAACAAGATTGGAGAAAAGGTTGTTCATCATCAGGCACGTAAATACGGGTCTTCAAAGTTCGGACTTGATCGTTTCGTCAATGGATACCTTGACCTCGCGACACTGTGGTTTACGTCTAAGTTTGGCGTTAAACCGATGCATCTTTTCGGGTTGCTTGGCTCGCTGATGTTTTTGCTCGGCTTTATCGCTGTAGCTGTTGTAGGCTTCTCCAAACTTTACAATATGCATCATGGCCTTGATTATCGACTTGTGACCGATTCTCCATACTTTTATCTCGCTCTTACATTAATGATACTTGGCTCTCAGCTTTTCCTCGCAGGATTTATTGGTGAACTTGTCGTAAGGAATTCTCCGGGACGTAATCATTATGAGATAGAAGAAGAAATCGGGTTGTAAATTAACTATATTAATTAATAAATAGATTATGTATCCTCAATTATATAATCTGGTTAAGCAGCGCTACAGCTGCCGCCAGTATCTTGACAAACCTGTTGGCCGCGACCTGATTGCCGCCGTTCTTGATATGGCTCGCCTTGCACCTTCGGCATGCAACCGTCAGCCTTGGGAATTTCTTGTGATTGACACAGACCCTCTGCGTGGTAAAGTAATAGACTGCTATAGCCGCGACTGGGTAAAGAATGTCCCGGTGTTTATTGTGGCTTTAGGACGGCATGACGAGGCCTGGAAGCGTCCTACCGACGGGAAAGACCATACCGATATTGACGTGGCCATTGCTGTAGAGCACATATGTCTTGCCGCAACATCCATGAATCTTGGTACATGTTGGATATGCAACTTTGATGCGGCACGCCTGACTGTCGATCTCGGATTGCCGGAAGGCATCGAGCCTGTTGCGATAATTCCTTTAGGTTATCCTGATTCTACAGCTCCGGTGCCTATGAAAAATCGCAAGCCTTTTGATCAGGTAGTAAAATGGGGCACTTATTGAAATATAAGGCAAAAGTTATATTTGCTGCCGGTTTTGGACTGGTCTTACTGACGGGATGTAACTCTTCCGGATGTACCGATTATAAGAGTTCCATACAGTTGGCCGGATTCTATTCGTACACAACGTTGTATTCGATTTCCGTT
>NZ_JAIDKI010000210.1 GCF_029051885.1 Muribaculum sp. | reverse complement strand
AGACTGAATTGTGGTTTGTGAATTCGAGCGGAGCGAGAGATGGCGCTACTTCGTGGGCTCCGGCAAAATGGTGGGTTGACGGCAATATTGGCGAGGGATTCGCTACAGCGACAGCCGACAACTGGAAAGCAATGAATACGGAACTCTATACATTGGAGCAGATACGGGCTTCGGCGCGTATAGTTCCGGCTACACCATATTACAAGTGGACACTCGCCGGTCCGGTCGGCACCTATGTGCCGGAGCGATATATGCTTAGCGGGTATATGTCGGGCGAGGACGCTTATGATTATGTAGTAGAACATGCCGGCACTGTCAACCGTGACAAGGTAGAGCAGCGTGTGGCCGAGGAGGCCCGTACCGGTAAGGCCACATATGGAGGCTCGCTCGGACGTACACGCGGTATTATAGATAAAGAGACGGATGCCGAAGGTTTCTATGAATATTCGACCGACTATACCGTGCCTGCTGATAAAGATGGTGACGGTATGCCTGACGAGTGGGAGCAGTCGGTAGGCCTTGATATGAATACCCCTGACAACAATCGTATTAATTCCGATGGCTATACAGCTCTTGAGGTATACCTTGCGTCGTTAATGGGAGAGAATATGTCGACCGATTTCTCAACGTCGGGGATAGAGAGTGTGATAGTTAGTGCCGAGATTTCATATGACCCAGCCACCTCTATCCTTACAGTGAGCCCTGATGCTGTCGGAGCAACACTTTCTGTATATACTGTCGACGGGCGTATGATTTCAAATTATGTATTAACCTCTTCTGAATCGAGGATTACACTTCCTTCCGGTATTGTCCTGTTGCATTTGCATGGGCGAAATATTGCACCGCGTATGCTTAAAATCGCACGTTGAGATACTATAAGGAATATCCGATAATAGTCAGCAGTCCATCAGAGTGTGATGGACTGCTGATTTTTTTTGCGGCAGACAGAACATTTTGCATTTATAGACTGTTTTTAAATCAAAACCAATATAAATCGAAGATTCAACGCCAATATTACAACATCTTTGCCCGATATGAAAGACGTAAAAACCACTTTGCTTGACCGTCGAAGCATTCGTCGCTATGAGCGTGAGGAAATACCATCAGAAATGATGGAATTCATTTATGATGCAATACGTAATACGCCGACCAGCTATAATGGTCAGCAGTTTTCAGTCATAGATATTGATGATCAGCCTACCAAGGAGAAGTTGTATGAGCTTACCGGACAAAAGCAGATAAAGACCTGCCGTCATTTTCTACTTTTTTGTGCGGATTACAATAAGATATCAGTGATTGCTGAAGCCAAGGGTATTGATATGCCAGATTTCGCACATACGGCAGATGGAGTGATAGTCGGTATTGTGGATGCAACGCTCGCGATGATGAGCGCACTTACTGCTGCTGAGTCGGAAGGGCTTGGCACATGTCCTATCGGGTATGCGCGCACTGCTGCTCCGGAGGCTATCGCTCGCTTGATGAAGTTGCCCCCAAAAGTATTTGTAGTATGTGGGCTTGCAATCGGTATTCCTCGTGAAATGCCGGACCTTAAGCCTAAGCAAAGCGCAGATCTTGTCGTGCATCATAATACATATCGTCAAGACAATCTGGTGCCCGAGCTGTTGCAATATGATCAGCAGATTAGCGAATATAATGAGACTCGCACCGGTACAAAGAGCAATAATGACTGGGCTTCCCATATAATATCTTACTACCGTGAAGCGATGGACTACCATACTCTTGATGCGCTTCGTCGCCGCGGATTTGATATATGCCGTTGAGTAGGGCATTTTTGAAATCCTCTCTAAATCTTAGTATAAGTCAAATCCAAACATTCTCTTAAACAAGATCTAAACATTTGGAAAGACCTAAAACATATCATCTTCATAGTGCGATGCCGACTATTGTGGTTGTTATCGCATTTTTATTTTCAGGATGCAGCCTTATTTATGAGCATGGTGAATGTCCGCCGTCGGCTTCAGGTGATGGAAATTTTCATATTGATGTTGACTGGAAATCGGCTCCGGATGCTATGCCTGATGGTTTGGCGTATATGTTTTTTCCGATAGATGGGACGGATGTGTGGCGGTGTGATATTCCGGGCAGGGATGGCGGTGATGTCGACATCCGTAATGATGATTATAGAATAGTCTGTATGAATGATGAT
>NZ_JAIDKI010000021.1 GCF_029051885.1 Muribaculum sp. | reverse complement strand
GCTGGGGTCCTTCATTGGCTTGGGGGCCCGGTTACTGGGGTCCGGCCTGGAGCTGGGGCCCGTCATGGGGATGGGGCCCGGGATGTGGTCCAGGATGGTGTCACGGATGGGGCGGTGTGGCATGGCGCCCCGGAACCTATACGCCCAATGGACGCCAGTCTGCGGGTATCCGCAATGGTTATACCGGTGTAGGAAACTCACATCCCGGCTCGCCTTTCAATAACCGCACTAATAACGGTCGTGCAAGCAATGTGACCCGACAGTCGCTTGGCAATTATCGCCCCGGTGGCTCTTCCTCGACTCCCGCATCAAACGGCAACGTCGGCAATTATCGCCCCGGCAATAATAACTCGCCATCATACACACCGTCACATACACCGTCAAATAATAATTCCGGAACATACCGTTCGGGTAGGGGCAACTCTCGCTCATCATCTCCGTCATACAATTCGCCGTCGCCCTCTCGCAGTAGCAGAGGCAGCGGATGGGGTGGGGGCTCTTCCCGTGGCGGTGGTGGAGGCACTACCTCGCGCGGAGGACGTCGATGAGTTCCGGTCCCTAATGCCTATTACTATATTTTTGTTGCATAACTGTTTTCATCCACTGGTATATGAAAAAATCTTTATTAATAGCAGCTACAGCCGTCGTTCCGGCAATTGCAATGGCACAGGCTGGTGTCGATGTGGCACATCTGTCTGAACTTGGAATGCGCGGTACCGCACGATTCATGTCGATGGGCGGTGCGTTTACCGCTCTTGGCGGTGACCTGTCTACTCTTAATCAGAATCCTGCCGGTATCGGCATATATCGCAGCAGTGAGGTGGGTATAACTCTCGATTTGAATTTTCAATCGTTTCAGGCTTCGGCTCCATCAATGACCGACACCCACAATCAGACCCGCTTCAACGTAAACAATTTCGGATATATCGGTACGATGAAGCTCTACAGCGAGGCTACTCCTACATTCTCGTTCGGCGCTTCATACTCGCGTATCAATTCGTTTGACCGTGTGTTCAAGGGCAATTTCCATAATCTTGGCGGATCTTCGCTATCCAACTATGTGGCTGCATTTACCAACTCGCTCAATCCTATGGGCGACGGTTATAGCCCATATACCGATGCCGACCTTAGCTGGGCCAAAGATTATAATCCTTATGACTATGCGCCATGGATGTCGGTTTTGGCATATAACGGGTTCATAATAAACAATGCCGAGGAGAATTCCAATGGACAGATATCGTTTCAGGGATTGATGGGCGACGGTACAACCGGCTCGGCCGATTTTGAAATCCGCGAAAAGGGTCATGTCGACGAATATAATATTACATTTGGCGGTAATATCTACAACACTCTTTACTGGGGTCTTGGATTCGGCATTACTGACATAGATTATACCCAGTGGTCGTACTATGGCGAGCGTCTTAGCAACGCCTATCTGAACGTGTCCACCGAGGAGGGGCCTAAAGATTTATATTATAAGGATGTGCCTGGAACTGCCAGCTATGCGCTTACCAATTATCTTCATTCATCCGGCTCGGGATTTAATGTCAAGTTGGGCCTAATACTCAAGCCAATCAACGAATTTCGTATAGGTATCGCGGTGCATACCCCTACATGGTATTCAATGACCGATACATACTGGGGTGCCATTGACTATAACATGACTCCCGACAATGGGCTGCTTGCTCCCAACGGAGAGCATTATAAACAAGAGTCCGGCAGTGTAGTTGCCAATGGGTTATATGATAATTATCATGATTATCATCTCCGCACCCCCTGGCGCATAATGGTCGGAGCTGCCGGTGTAATCGGAGGTAAGGCTATCATCAGTGCCGACTATGAGTATCGTGGCTCGAATATGCAGCTTTCTGACGTCAATAATAATGAGAAAGTCGATGTCACCGATGAGATTAATACATACTATAAAGGTGTGAATATATTCCGTGTCGGAGCCGAGTACCGTGTGACTCCCCAGCTCAGTCTGCGTGCAGGCTACAGCTATGAGTCGTCACCTGTGAAACAGTGGGTTGCCAATAATGGTGAGAATATACAGTTTGCAGGCACGATTCCCTCTTATTCGTTCAATAAGGCGACGCAGTACATTACGGCCGGCCTCGGTTATCGCGTAGGCGGTTTTGCGATAGACCTTGCTTATGTCAACAAGCATCGCGAATCTACCTGGCATGCTTATTCTCCTATAGTTGTCGACGGCACTATTGTTGAGAATTCTCCTCAGGCTACAGTAAAGTCCAATTATAATCAGCTTGTGCTGTCTTTCGGATACAAATTCTGATTTATTGACTATATCGTTTTGAGCCGCTGCGGATTTGTTTCCCTAGCGGCTTTTTTTATTATAGAGGGAGTGTAGTCGGATATGCCATGGTTTCGACTCACTATAGTGCGCCTGCCTAAATTTGTCGTGTAGTCGCCGGGGCGTAATGACAACGAAACTTACGCCAAAAGCATTTCGAGGCTATGGAAAAAAAGATTTAACTGTTTTGTCGCCCATCATACTTATAGGCAAGAGTTAAAGCTACGAATACAATAATGCCAATAACTACGGCGAGTATAATGGACAATGTTAAAATCACGGAGTTTGCCATATTATAATTAGAGCTTGTTTAATAATAAATGTTGCCGCCAGGGTCGTATAGCTTGAGACGATTTTCGACATGTGACGAAGGAG
>NZ_JAIDKI010000209.1 GCF_029051885.1 Muribaculum sp. | reverse complement strand
TCCTTCGTCACATGTCGAAAATCGTCTCAAGCTATACGACCCTGGCGGCAACATTTATTATTAAACAAGCTCTTATAATCGGTTTTCTTATCTGAAATTCACTCTTGCCTCTCCTCCTTGCGATACTTGGCGTATGCGCTTGCCAGACGCTTGTGGTATCGGCGCTTGGCATATCCCGGGCCATTGTATCTGCGGGCAAATCCGGCCCAGTCCTTCTTCTTCAGATATTTGTCGAGCCCTTGCGATTTAACGAATTCAACAAACAGCTCGAGCTGCTCGTGCTCGCTTGCCGACATGCGGTCGACGAAATCACTGATTGATTCTGTGCCACATTTGCGCCAGTTGAATCCGCCGATCTGAAACATCCCCCAGAATGTATTCTCCATTGCCGTTACCGAGTCTATTGCCATGGCGCCGTTGAGCCGCGCATACTGAGCCGCCTGATAGCTTCCATAGCGCTTTATATTGGGGCGCGAGAATACCACTGATTGTTTTTTAGTGTATGGAGCGAGATTGATGCCCCGTTTCCGGGCCCCGCGTCTGAACATGGCCAGGTCAAAGTTAATCAACGGCTTCCCCGGGGCATAAAACCCCTGATGTGACGGTCCGGCCTCTATCGCTACAACAGCTTTCATGGTAGCCGTCTCAATGCCGAGTTCATCGGCAGCCTCGCGATAGTCCTCGTCGGTAAGACGTTCGACACGGTTACGCCGCGCCTCCGACCACGGATTCTCAGGGAGTTCCCACAGATTGGGCGGCAGCAGATGCAGCGAGTCGGGATGAGTCACCCGCGGCGGACGGGCGCCATACGCTTGATTGCCCACGGCGCTTATTGCAGCTATGGCAAGGGCTGTCAGCTTTTGTAGCGTGTTCATGGTGGAAAAAATCCCCGACACGATGTCTCGCATCTTGCCGGGGATATTATTGTTGTTATAATAGTCTTAGAGAATGATTGGATTTGACTTAGAGCTTGTTTAATAATAAATGTTGCCGCTAGGGTCGTATAGCTTGAGACGATTTTCGACATGTGACGAAGGAGTGTACTTTATGTACACGACTGAGGAACAGGGC
>NZ_JAIDKI010000208.1 GCF_029051885.1 Muribaculum sp. | reverse complement strand
AATATTGGGGAACGGGGTCTAAGCGTATGCGGCGTTGACTTTATAAAACATTCATAATGCAATAAATCGACCAATCCACTCGTTTTATATTTTAATAGGTCAGAATTGTATCCAAAGAGTTCGGGGATTTTTAAGAGAATGTTTGGATTTAACCTTATGTAAATATTTAGAGAGGATTTCAGAGAATGTTTCGAGCTTTCATTCAGTCATTATGGAACCCCATGATTCCTTCATTCAATCTCAAAACAGGCTGGAAAGACCTCTAAAGATTTCATAAGGTTAAATTCAAATATTCTCTAAGTTTAATTTGATTAAGAACATAGTCAATAATAGTCTGTCTCTTTGACACGATTCCCCATCCTTAAACGCGCATATTATACATCTAAAACTTTATTAAACCATCCTTAGAGATTATGAGAATGTCTACTTTGTGTCTAATGCCACTGGCACTTGTTTTACCGGCTTGTGCAGGGCATCAAGATGCCAGTCAGAGTAGTGATTTGACACAGTATGTCAATACCCTTATCGGCACTGACTTCACCGGGAATACTTATCCCGGCGCACAAACGCCTTTTGGCATGGTTCAGCTTAGTCCTGACAATGGTATCCCGGGATGGGACCGTATTGCCGGATATTTCTATCCCGACTCTACTATAACGGGATTCAGCCACACACACCTGTCGGGCACCGGCGCCGGCGACCTATATGATATATCATTCCTTCCGGTCATGCTTCCGGTGCGTGAGTCGGAGGCTCCGCTCGGCATACATTCCCGATTTTCCCACGACGACGAGACAGCAACCGCCGGATATTATCAGGTACGTCTTACTGACTATGACATAAATGTAGAACTGACTGCAACCGAACGTTGCGGCATACAGCGCTACACATTCCCGGAAGGCAATGGGGCTGTCATACTCAATCTTGCCAAAGCCATGAACTGGGACGCAACACAGGACAGCCATATTTCTGTCGTTGACTCTGTAACAATCGAAGGGTATCGATTCTCCGACGGATGGGCCCGCGACCAGCGTCTATGGTTCAGATCAAGATTCTCACAGCCGTGGGATTCTGTTCGTATAGACCGCACTCCAATCATAAAGGACGGGAAGACTATAGGTAGCGGCGATGTAGCCTGGTTCTATTTCTCGACCAAGGCCGGGGAACAGATTTCTGTCAGCACCTCCTTATCCTGCACCGGAGCTGAAGGAGCTGCACTCAATCTCTCCACAGAAGTTCCTGACGACAATTTTGAAAAATACCGCGAAAATGCCCGTAATACATGGAATTCGGCGCTGTCAAAAATTACAGTTGACGGAAGCGATGATGACAAAGTCAAATTCTATACCGCGCTTTACCACTCAATGCTCGCCCCGACTGTCTATGGCGATGTAGATGGAGCATATCGCGGACCCGACAAAGTAAACCACAAAGCTGAGGGGTGGACCAACTACGGCACTTTCTCACTGTGGGACACTTTCAGGGCATCACATCCTCTGATGACTTATCTACAGCCGGCTCGCGCTCATGATTTTGTAAAATCACTTGTAGAATTCGGCGAACAGAACAGCCGACTCCCTGTATGGAATTTCCAGGGCTCCGAGACTGACATGATGATTGGATATCATGCAGTTCCTGTGATTGTAGATGCATATATGAAAGGTCTTATCGACAATGACTACGCAGAAAAAGCCCTTGATGCATGTATCGCTACAGCCAACATTGATTCATACCGTCAGATAGGCGACTACAAGCGACTTGGCTACGTGCCCAGTCCCGGCCATAAAGTGGGCGAAGAGAATTGGTCGCTTTCGAAGACACTTGAATATGCATTCGATGATTATTGTATAGCCGTTATGGCTGAAAAGATGGGGCGCAAGGATGTCGCCGACGAGTTCTACCGTCGCTCCGGCAATTATGTGAATGTATATAATCCCGCTACATCTTTCATGCAGTCGCGCGATTCCAAAGGGCAGTTTTCTGACAGCTTCAATCCCGATGACTACACCGAAGATATCTGCGAGAGCAACGGCTGGCAGTATTTCTGGTCGGTACAGCATGACATTGACGGTCTTATTGACCTTGTCGGTGGAAAAGACCGCTTTAAAGAAAAACTCGACAGCATGATGACCTACAATCCATCGCCCAATGACTCACTCCCGATATTCAGCACCGGCATGATCGGGCAATATGCCCATGGGAATGAGCCCAGTCATCATGTAGTCTATCTGTACAACAATGTCGGACGTCCTGATTTAACACAGAAGTACGCTTCTGAGATAATGGAGCAGCTTTACAATACCACTCCTGCCGGTCTGTGCGGTAATGAGGATTGCGGACAGATGTCGGCATGGTTTGTATTCTCGGCAATGGGCTTCTATCCGGTCAATCCCGTAGCCGGAACATATGAATTGGGAACTCCGCTCTTTAAAAAGATGCAGTTGCATCTTGACAACGGCAAGACATTTACCGTCAACGCTCCTGATGTCAGCAAAGAAAACATATATATCCGCTCGGTAAAAGTAGATGGCAAACCTTATGACAAGACTTTCATCACTCACGAGCAGATAATGTCGGGAGCTACTGTTGACATTGAGATGTCAGCTACTCCAGCGGTATTCTCCGGCAATAAATAATTTTGCACTACATTTATTACAGAAAGCAATTATCACCTCAAATCTGATGAATAGAATCAAACTTTTTGCCATGGCTGCTACAATTTCCTGTACAGCACTGGCTAATGACGACCTCACTCAGTATGTCAATACACTGATGGGCACACAGTCGAGCTTTGAACTCTCGACCGGAAATACATATCCGGCAGTTGCTATGCCCTGGGGCATGAACTTCTGGACTCCCCAGACAGGCAAGATGGGAGATGGATGGGCCTACACATATGATGCTCATAAAATCCGCGGTATAAAGCAGACCCATCAGCCAAGCCCTTGGATCAACGACTACGGACAGTTCTCGATGATGGCGACAGTCGGCACACCTGTATTTGATGAAGAAAAGCGAGCAAGCTGGTTCTCTCACAAGGGAGAAACTGCACTCCCACATTACTATAAGGTGTATCTGGCCGACCACGATGTAGTGGCCGAAGTGACACCGACAGAGCGTGCGGCGATGTTCCGTTTCACATTCCCCGCCACCGATAGCGCCAATGTTATTATAGATGCCTTCGACCGTGGTTCTGAAATCTCCGTTGATCCATCACAACGTCGCGTCACCGGATATACCACACGCAATAGCGGAGGTGTACCTGATAATTTCCGCAACTATTTTGTAGTTGAGTTCGACCGGCCTTTCGAATATTTCTATACAGTAACCGACAGTGTACTTGCAAAAGGTGCTAAAAGCGCCAATGGCAATCATACCGGCGCTATCGTTGGCTTCAAGACCTCAAAAGGAGAAACTGTGAATGCTCGCGTGGCTTCATCATTCATATCGCCCGAACAGGCCTTGATGAACCTTAATGAGCTTGGGAAAGACAGCTTCGATGTGCTTGTGGCCAAAGGCAAAGACCGATGGAATACAGAACTCGGCAAAATACTTGTCGAAGACGGAAAAGAAACCGACCTGCGCACATTCTACTCTTGTCTTTACCGTTGCCTCCTTTTCCCACGTAAATTTTACGAACTCGACGCATCAGGCAAGCCCGTACATTACAGTCCTCACACCGGCGAGGTAAAGGATGGATACCTATATACCGACACCGGTTTATGGGATACATTCCGCGCACTATTCCCGCTGCTGAATCTTTTCTATCCGGAAGTCAATGCTGAAATCCAGGAAGGAATGCTCAATCATTATCGCGAAAGCGGCTTCTTCCCTGAATGGGCAAGTCCCGGTCACCGTGACTGTATGGTCGGAAATAATTCAGCATCTGTACTTGCTGATGCCTATCTGAGTGGAGTGAAAGTCGGTGACACAGTCACTTTGTGGGAAGGTATTGTAAAAGGTACTGAAAATGTACACCCCACTGTATCGTCAAGCGGTCGTCGTGGTCACGAGTATTACAACCGACTCGGATATGTGCCCTACGACGTCAACATCAACGAAAATGTTGCCCGCACTCTCGAATATGCCTATGATGACTGGTGCATCTATCAGCTTGCAAAAGCTATCGGCCGTCCGAAAAAAGAGCAGCAGCTGTATGCCAAGCGTGCTATGAACTACCGTAATGTTTTCGACAAAGAGAGCAATCTTATGCGTGGTCGCAATGCCGATGGCACATTCCAGACCCCATTCTCTCCCCTCAAGTGGGGCGATGCATTCACCGAAGGCAACAGCTGGCACTACACATGGTCGGTATTCCACGATGTCGACGGGCTGATAGGACTGATGGGCGGACGCAAGAAATTCGTAGAGATGCTCGACTCTGTATTCAATGTAGCTCCATTATATGACGACAGCTATTATGGATTCCCGATTCATGAAATCCGCGAGATGACAGTAATGAACATGGGCAACTATGCTCACGGCAACCAGCCTATACAGCATATGATTTACCTCTATAACTATGCCGGAGAACCCTGGAAAGCAGAAAAGCGCCTGCGTGAGGTAATGAATCGCATGTACACACCGACTCCCGACGGTTATTGTGGCGACGAAGACAATGGCCAGACCTCCGCATGGTACGTATTTTCAGCTCTCGGTTTCTATCCTGTAACTCCCGGTACAGGAGAGTATGTGCTCGGTACCCCTCTGTTCGGAAAGGCCACTCTCACAATGCCCGGTGGCAAAAAGACTGTAATCGAATCTTCACCTGAAGAATGGTACGTAGAATCTGTAGAACTCAACGGCAAGCCCTACTCTCCTACTTTCCTGCGCCAAGATGACCTACATAATGGCTCTACCAACAAGATTAAGAA